>JAIBFE010000271.1 GCA_019459705.1 Thiobacillus sp.
TATTTCCGATAAGCCCGGCACCTGGGAAGTGTTCACCCTGATGTCCTGGCGCGATGCGCGTCTGGCGTCGGTCAGCCAGGCCGGGCTGGTGGAGAAATTTGTCGACGCACTGGTGTGGGTGTTCTTCCCCGTCTACCTCTACCAGCACGGCCTCTCGCTTGCCGGAATCGGCTGGGTGGTCGGCGTGTATGGCTTCGTCTGGGGCATGTCGCAGTTCCTCACCGGCCACCTGTCCGACCGCATCGGCCGCAAGAAGCCCATCGTCTGGGGCATGTGGCTGTGCGGCGCCGGCGTTGGCCTGGTGCTGCTGGGCGAGGGGGAGCTGTGGTGGTCGTTCGCCGCCGCGGTGATGGGCTTCGGTATGGCGCTGCTGTACCCCACGCTGTCCGCCGCGGTGTCCGACATCGCCCATCCCAACTGGCGCGGCTCGGCGATCGGCATCTATCGCTTCTGGCGCGACCTCGGCTACGGTATCGGCGCGCTGCTGCTGGGTGCGGTGGCGGCACTGTTCGGCGGGATCGAGGCGGGGTTCTGGTTCACCGCTGGCGCCATGTTCATCTCGGGCCTCATCGTCCTGCTGGCATGCGAGGAAACCCACCCGCGCCTCAATCCCGCCGGGGATTGATCTGTTTCATCAAGGAGTTCGCATGAACAAAACGCTCGTTACCCTGTTTGCCAGCCTGTCCCTGCTGGCTACGCCTGTCTGGTCGGAAGAAAACCCTGCCGTGGTCGATGCGCTCTCCGGCTACATGGACTTCGCCGAATACGGCAGCAGCCTGATCTGGCCCGAGCAGATCCCGAAAGAGGACTGGAAGAAGATCTTCATCGTCGATGCGCGCGACGCCGCGCAATACGCGAAGGAACACATCCCCGGCGCGGTCAATATCGACTGGCGGCAGGCGGTGGCACGTCGTGCCGAACTGCCGAAGGATCGCATGGTGGTGATGTACTGCAACTCCGGCTCGCTGTCCGCACAGGCCGTGTTCGCGCTGCGCCTGCTGGGCTACGACAACGTCAAGGTGCTGCAGGATGGCATCGAGGGCTGGAAAGCCAAGGGCGGCTTCGAGGCCCATGCCCGCGCCAGTCAGCCAGCCGGGCATTGATTGCTTGGATCCCGCCGGCTACGACGCCTGGTACCACACTCCGCGCGGGCGCTGGATCGGCGAAACCGAATATGCACTGGCCGCGCGCCTGCTCGCGCCGCGGGTGGGAGACAGCCTGCTCGACGTCGGTTGCGGCACCGGCTGGTTCACCCGCCGTGTCGCAGCCGACGATCTCGTCGCAACCGGCCTCGACCCCGATCCCGTCTGGCTGGATTACGCTCGTGTGCACAGCAGCCCGGCTTTGAGCTGGGTGGAAGGCGATGCGCGTACGCTGCCGTTCGCAGACGCCAGTTTCGATCATGTGCTGTCGATGGCTGCACTCTGCTTTGTTGATGACGAGCGGCGCGCCGTGGCCGAGATCGTGCGCGTGGCACGCCGCAGTTTTGCCATCGGCTGGCTGAACCGCTCCAGCCTGCTATACAGAGACAAGGGCAGGCGCGGCGGCAGTGGTGCGTATCGCGGCGCGCGCTGGCATACCGCATACGAACTGCGCGCGTTGCTGTCTGGGTTGCCGGTGCGCAACGTGAAGTTGCAATCGGCTGTCTTTCTGCCTTCCGGAACCCGCTGTGCGCGCTGGCTGGAGCACGGCTTGCCCGCTGTGCTGCCATGGGGCGGGCTGCTCGTGCTGCATGGCGAAAAGGCTTGAGCGGGCCTTTGAAGCCGCCCCCCATGGAAAGGATTGTGATGCAAAACCACATGCGCGCATGTTTCCCGAACAGCTGGCTGGCCTGCGGGCTTTTACTGCTGTTCGCGGCCAGCGCCAGCGCGACCGAGCCGACCTACAAGGAAGGCGAAACCATCTTTATCGAAACCGGCGTGGAAGCGCCCGACCGCAACCCAACCTGGTATGCCTCCATGGTTGCCAAGCCCCATGCTCCCGTGTTCGAGATGCTGGCCACCCAGGGCACGCAGGGCCGCTACTACCCCTACACCTACCCGGTCACGCTGAAGGACCTGGTGCGCTTCCACGGTCACGACTGCGAGGGGACGACGACCGCAGCGAATTCTGCGTGGATGGCGTTCAAGATCCTGTTCCCGGACGGCATCATCGACCGCAGCGTGCTGTGGGGCATCAGCGGCGAATCGCCGTGCTGGTCGGATGCCGTGGCCTTCCTCACCGGCGCGCGCCTGCAATACGGCAACCTGGGCTTCTTCAAGGACAAGCGCTACAGCCATGCCATCGTCCTCTACCGGGAAGACACGAAAGTCGCCGTGCTCGCCACCTGGAAGGAAGGCATCAACAACATCCCGGGCGAGCCGGTCATGCTGCCCGGCAAGGTCACCTGGCAACCGAAGATCACCATGAAGGACGTGGAGGCACTCAAGGCCGTGGTGAAAAAGGCCGGTGGCAACCCCACGCCTTATCAGGTCGACCTGATGCGCTATCAGCAATGGGCGCACATCAACGACATCCTCGAACACCCGCTCGAAGAAAGTTATCAGGCCCAGATAATCGAGAACTTCAAATGGGAAGACTGGACCGACCCGGCCAAGGTTGTCGCCAGGCCCCACGAGCGCTCGGATACGCGTCTGAAAAACTATCCGTATCGCGGCAGGCCGGTTGAGGTGCCCCCCCGGTAGCCAGGCAACTTCCTGAATCAGGCTGACGCGTCAGGCACCCCCGCGTCTTGTTCAGGAGGAATCGGCGTGGCGAGCACCTTGTCGATGCGCTTGCCGTCGAGGTCGACCACTTCCAGCCGCCAGTTTTCCCAGATCAGCACGTCGCCGGTCTGGGGCAGGCGCCCGGACAGCCACATCACCAGCCCGCTCAGGGTGTGGTAACGGCCGCGGTCTTCCTCGGGCACGCTTTTCAGCGCCAGCCGGTCCTTCAGTTCGGGAATGGGGATCAGGCCGTCGAGCAGCCAGGAACCGTCCTCGCGCTGCACTGCCCAGGCCTCCTCCATGTTGCGCGGCTTGAATTCGCCGGTCACCGCTTCCAGCACGTCCTGCATGGTGACCAGGCCGTTGATCTCGCCGTATTCGTCGATCACCAGCACCATGTGTGTGTCCGACGCGCGGAACTGCTCCAGAAGGTCCATGCCGGTCAGGCTTTCCGGAACGTACACCACCGGCATCAGCTGCGCGGTGAGGTCGGCACGGCCGCCCTGCAGCGTCTGGTTGAACAGCTGCTTGGCGCTGACAATGCCGAGCACCTCGTCGAGCCCGCCCTTGCAGACCGGAAAGCGCGAATGCTCCGATTCGGCGACGCGTCGCAGGTTGTCCTCCAGCGGCAGGGTGGTGTCGAGCCAGACAATGTCGGCGCGCGGAATCATCAGCGAATGGATATGCCGCTCGTCGAGGCGGAACACGTTGCGCACCATCTCGCGCTCCTGCTGCTCGATCACGCCGGATTCCGAGCCCTCTTCCAGCAGCGCGTGGATTTCTTCTTCGATCACGTCTTCCTGGGTGCTGGCCTGCTTGCCGAGCAGGCGCAGCAACGCATCGGTCGACACCGACAGCAGACGCACGAACGGACGCGCCAGGATCGCCAGCCAATTCATGGGGCGTGCCACGCGCAGCGCGATGCCCTCGGGGTTGAACTGGCCGATGCGCTTGGGCACCAGTTCGCCGATCACGATCGACACGTAGGTGATGACGATGACCACCAGTGCGGTCGAAGCGATCTGGCTGGCTTCCACGTCCATCCCGTGCGACTGCAGCCACAGCGCGAACGGCCCGGCCAGCACCGCCTCGCCGATGATGCCGTTGAGGATGCCGATCGAGGTGATGCCCACCTGCACCGTCGACAGGAAGCGCGTCGGATCGTCGTGCAGCCGGATGGCCACCGCCGCCGAGGCATCGCCGTCCTCGGCCAGGCGCGCCAGGCGTGCGCGCCGCGCCGTCACCAGCGCGATTTCAGACATGGCGAACACGCCATTCAGCAGGATCAGGGCGGTCAAAAGCAGGATTTCCATAGGGGATCCGATAGGCAACGGAAGGGACAGGTGGATGGTAGCTGGGCTGCACCGCGCGCGGTGTATCCAGGGCGCCGGCATGAAAAGGGCGGCTACCCTCGACAGGCAGCCGCCCTCAGCCCGAAGGGCAGGTCAGGCTTACTGGATCGCCAGTTTTTTGGCCGAGCTGGCTGCCTTTTTCGGCAGGGTCAACTCCAGCACGCCGTCGCTGTACTTGGCCTGCGATTTGGCTTCGTCAACGTCATGCGCCAGGGTGAAGCTGCGTGCCACCTTGCCGCTGTAGCGCTCGGAACGCAGCACTTTTTCACCTTCTTTTTCTTCCTTCTCCATTCTGGTTTCGGCGCTGATCGAAACCTGGTTGCCGTCGATGCTGACGTGGATGTCCTCTTTCTTCACGCCCGGAATGTCGGCATGCACGGTGTAGGCGGTGTCATCTTCCTTCAGGTCCATCTTGATCTGCATCTGCGGCTGGCCTTCGAAGAGCGCAGGGCGCACGAAAAATCCCTTGAGCAGATCATCGATGTCGCCGAACGGATCGACGCGGGCGAGATTCAGGGGGTCGTAACGCGAGAGGTTGGCCATGATCACTACTCCTCTAAAACAGGGGTGTTGATAAGAAAATCAAGCTGCCATTGCAGCTACACATTCAATGTAGACCCGTATCCGGCCAATTCAATACCCGGGCAATGCCTTGTTTCATACGGCCGGTCGGGACGGCGTCCCGCGAATCTGCCTATGATGAAGAAGCGCATGACGCCGTCTATTTCCCCATGCATATCCAGAGCCTCCCTGCCGAGCACGTGCTTGCCAGCCTGCATGCCGCGGCTGGTGGACTGAGTGCGGCCGAAGCGCAGCGGCGTCTGGCGGAGTTCGGGCCCAATCACGTCGAGGAAGTGGAGCGCGAGTCCCTTCTGCTGCGCTTCGCCCGCGAGTTCACCCACTTCTTCGCCCTCATCCTGTGGCTGGCGGCGGCGCTGGCTTTTTTCGCCGAGGCCTTCGATCCCGGCCAGGGCATGGTTCGGCTGGGCGTGGCCATCCTCGGGGTGATCCTGATCAACGGTGTCTTTTCCTTCTGGCAGGAATACCGGGCCGAGCGTGCGGTCACCGCGCTGCGCCAGCTGCTGCCGCAGCAGGTGAAGTCCGTTCGTGCCGGCGAGACCGTGCAGCTGCTCGCAGCCGAGCTGGTGCCGGGTGACATCGTGCTGCTGGAGGAGGGCGACTTCGTGCCGGCCGACTGCCGGCTGATCGAGGCCTTCGGCCTGCGCGTCAACAGCGCGACGATCACCGGCGAATCGCTGCCGCAGGCGCGCCATGCCGATCCGCATCCCGAGGTGTCGCCGTTTGCCGCCAGAAATATCGTGCTGGCCGGCACCTCGGTGGTGTCGGGGCAGGCGCGCGGCGTCGTCTATGCCACCGGCATGCGCACCGAGTTCGGCCGGATCGCGCACCTGACCCAGACTGCCGGGGCGGTCATCTCGCCGCTGCAGCGCGAGATCGTGCGGCTTTCCCGCATCGTGGCGGTTCTTGCCAGCGGCATCGGCGTCGTGTTTTTCCTCATCGGCCAGGCGCTCGGCCTGCCGTTCTGGGAGAACCTGCTGTTCGCCATCGGCATCATCGTCGCCAACGTGCCCGAAGGCCTGTTGCCGACGGTGACGCTGTCGCTCGCCATGGCGACGCAGCGCATGGCGAAGCGCAATGCGCTGGTGCGACACCTGCCTGCAGTGGAAACGCTCGGCTCGACTACGGTGATCCTCTCCGACAAGACCGGCACCCTGACGCAGAACCGCATGGCGGTGCGGCGCCTGTGGCTGGGCGGCGGATTCTTCACGTCGCAGGACATCGCGGCGCAACCGCGCCTGGTCGTGAACCACCTCGCGCTCTTCGTCAACGCCGCGCTCTGCCACAACCTGAAAGAACTGAATCATCAGGGCAGGCACGAATGGCTGGGCGACCCGATGGAAGCCGCGCTGGTCGCCATGGGACGCGATGCGGCCGGCTCGCTCGACAGCGTCGCCCGGCTCGACGAACTCCCGTTCGACACCGATCGCAAGCGCATGTCGGTTCGCTGCGATACCCCGCAGGGGCCCATGCTTTACTGCAAGGGCGCGCTGGAGACGGTGCTCGCGGTGTGCGATTTCGTGCAGACCGAAGGCACGGTCGTGCCGCTCGACGCTGCCGCCCGATCGCAGCTGCTCGCTGCGCAGGACGAGATGGCCGGGGCCGGACTGCGTGTGCTGGCTTTTGCCCATGCGCCGGCGCCGTGCGGCCTGCCTGCCACGGAAGGGGGCATGACCCTGTCCGGCCTGGTCGGGCTGGAGGACCCGCCGCGCCCCGAGGTGGCCGATGCCATATCACGCTGCGCCGAGGCTGGCATCCGCGTCATCATGGTCACCGGCGACCACCCGCATACCGCGCTCGCCATCGCCCGCGAGATCGGGTTGGTGAAAACGGCGCAGCCGGTCGTCATCAGCGGGGACGACCTGCGTCGCCTGTCGCCTGCCCAGCTGCAGTTCGCGCTGGACGCACCGGAAATCCTGTTCGCCCGCGTCGGCGCAGAGCAGAAAATGCATCTTGTCGAAGCCCTGCAGAAAAAGGGCGAGATCGTCGCCGTCACGGGCGACGGCGTCAACGACGCGCCCGCGCTGAAGACCGCCGACATCGGCATCGCCATGGGAGTTGCCGGCACCGACGTCGCCAAGGAAGCGGCCGACCTGATCCTGCTCGACGACAATTTCGCCAGCATCGTCGCAGCCATCGAGGAGGGGCGCGCGGTGTTCGACAACCTGCGCAAGTTCCTTACCTACATCCTGTCGTCGAACATTCCGGAGCTGGTGCCCTATCTCGCCTTCGTGCTGTTCCGCATCCCGCTGCCGCTCACCATCATCCAGATTCTCGCGGTCGACCTCGGCACCGACATGCTCCCTGCGCTCGCCCTCGGCGCCGAAAAACCCGATCCCGCCGTCATGCGGCGCCCGCCGCGTGCGCGCAGCGAGCGCCTGCTGTCGTGGAACCTGATCGCCCGCGCCTACCTCTTCCTCGGCGTGCTCGAAGCGGGCGCCGCCATGGCCGTGTTCTTCTTCGTCCTCGATGCCGCCGGCTGGCAATACGGCGAATCCCTGGCGCGAAACGCGCCGCTCTATCTCGAGGCCACCACTGCCTGCCTTGCGGCCATCGTGATTACGCAGGTGATGAACGTCTTCCTCTGCCGCCATCCGCAGCGTTCGGTTTTTAGCTTCGGCTTGTTCAGCAACCCGCTCATCCTGCTCGGCATCACGGCCGAGATCGGACTGCTGCTGTTCATCGTCTACACCCCGGCAGGCAACTGGCTGTTCGGCACGGCACCGGTGGGGGCAGAGGTTTGGCTGATTGCCGTGGCGCTGGCGGGTTTGATGGGGACCGCGGAGGAGGTGCGAAAAACGTGGGTGCGGCGGTTCCACGGGGGACGTTCTTGATGGACTGCAGCAATCAGGGGGATGTGCGAGGTTCGAGGCAACAGGGGGCTAGAATAGGCGACTCCAGGATGCCACGTTGAGTGGCGAAGCCAGGACTGAAGCCTGACTGAAAGCTGATGGGTAAATATTCGATAACCATGAATCTCCGCGCTCGATCGCGATCGGCGGCAGCGACATGAATGCCATGACATGAAGACAGGCAGCTACGCCCCTCCCGACAAAATTATGGATCTGCTGCTCGACGCTGTCTGCGTCGTGGACATCCAGGGGCGGTTTGTTTTTGTCAGCGCGGCGTGCGAGCTGGTTTTCGGTTACACACCGGAGGAAATGGTCGGCAGGCCGATGATCGACTTTGTGTTTTCCGAAGACCGGGCGAGGACGCTGGAGGTGGCTGACAATGTCGTGGCCGGGCAGCCGCTGCTCCATTTCGAGAACCGATATGTGCGCAAGGATGGCCAGGTCGTCCATATCATGTGGTCGGCCCGTTGGTCGGAGGCAGATCAAATGAGGTTTGCCGTGGCGCGGGACATCACGGATCGCAAGCGTGCCGATGCCCTGCAGGCCTCACTCTATGCCATTTCTGACGCAGCGCACTCCGCGGAAGACCTGGACGTCTTGTTCCGGCACATCCATCAGATCATTGGCGGATTGTTGCCAGCAGCCAATTTCTTCGTTGCGCTATACGATGAAAAAAAGGACGAGTTGACCTTCCCTTACTACGTTGACGAATCCGGTCAGGCGCCTGCGCCGCAGAAACTGGATTCGTCGACGCTGAGTGCGGAGATCATCCGCAGCGGGCAGGCCCAGCTTGCGGCACCCGATGCCGGCGAGAGGCAGCCCGGGCTTGGCCGGCCCGATGTCGGCAGGGATTCATCGAACTGGCTGGGCGTCCCGCTCCACGCAAAAAAAGGGGTCATCGGCGCGCTGGTGGTGCAGAGCAGTCGCGCTGATATGCGGTATACCGAAAAAGACATCGAACTGCTGCAGTTTATCGCTGCGCAGATCGCGCCTGCGATCGAACGCAAACAGATGGAGGCCTGGCTGCAGCATATTGCGCAGCACGATCCGCTGACCGGTCTGCCCAACCGCGAGCTGTTCCACGACCGCTTGCAAACCGCGCTGCTCCTGGCAGAACGGAATCAGACCCGGCTGGCCCTGTTGTACCTTGATCTGGACAAATTCAAGCAGGTGAACGACACCCTGGGACATCCCGTTGGCGACCTCCTGCTACAGGAGGCGGCGCGCCGTCTCAGGCAGTGCGTACGTGACTCGGATACGGTCGGGCGCGTCGGCGGTGACGAGTTCATGGTGCTGCTCAACGGCATTCCGCTGCGGGAGCATGCCTTGTCAATCGCCGAAAAAATCCGGGTGGCCTTCGATTACCCCTTTGAACTGGCCGGTCATTCGGTGCATATCTCGCCGAGCATTGGCATCGCGCTTTATCCGGAACAGGGCGACGATTACAAGCAGCTGATCCGGGATGCCGACGAAGCGATGTACGACGCCAAAAAGAAGGGCGGCAACCGTGCCCAGATAAGCGCCAGGCCCGGCATTCTCAAAGAGCCGCGATACCAGAAGACGGCCTGAAAACAGGACGCACCAATTTGCGGCACGTCGTTTCATCGGTGCACTGCGGTTGAGCGCATCACTGGCATCACGGCCGTCCGACTTGCGGCAAGCCATTGAATTCTCTGCATTGTGTCATCCTGGCACAGACCCTGCTGACAGACAGGGCAAGGAGTCATCATGTCTGTCGTTTCATCTGTCTGCTGTTATTGCGGCACCGGCTGCGGGGTGCTGATCGAGGCCGACGCCGGGACAATCACCGGCGTGCGCGGCGATCCGGCGCATCCGGCCAACCGCGGCAAGCTGTGCACCAAGGGTGCGACGCTGCATTTGTCGGCGGTCGCCTCCGGTCGTGCGCTGCATCCAGAGCTGCGCGACGATCGCGCGTCGCCGCGCCGGCGAGTGGGCTGGGACGTGGCGCTCGATCATGTCGCCGAGACATTCCGCGCGGTCATCCGTGAATACGGCCCCGATGCGGTGGCCTTCTATATATCGGGCCAGCTCACCACCGAGGCGTACTACGTCTTCAACAAGCTCGCCAAGGGCCTGATCGGCACCAACAACGTCGACACCAATTCGCGCCTGTGCATGTCGTCCGCCGTGGCGGGCTACAAGGCCACTCTGGGCGCCGATTCGCCGCCCGGCTGCTACGACGACATCGAGGCGGCCGGCACGATCTTCATTGCAGGCTCGAACACCGCGTATGCGCACCCGATCCTGTTCCGCCGCATCGAGGAGGCGCGCAAGCGCAATCCCGGCATGAAGCTGGTCGTGGTCGACCCGCGCCGCACCGACACCGCGGCCGAAGCCGACCTGCATCTCGCCATCCTGCCCGGCACCGATGTCGCGCTGTTCCACGCGATGCTCAACGTCATGCTGTGGGAGGAGCTGATCGACCGCGCCGCCATCACCGCACACACCGAAGGCTGGGAGGCACTGCGCGATCGGGTGCGCGATTACACGCCGGAAAAGGTCGCGCCGATCTGCGGCGTGGCAGCAAGCGACATCGTGCAGGCCGCGCGCTGGTTCGCCCAAGGGCCGACGCTGTCGCTGTATTGCCAGGGACTCAACCAGTCCAGCTGCGGCGTCGACAAGAATGCCGCGCTGATCAACCTGCATCTGGCTACCGGGCAGATCGGCAAGCCCGGCGCCGCGCCGCTGTCGCTCACCGGCCAGCCCAATGCGATGGGCGGGCGCGAGGTGGGCGGGCTGGCGAACCTGCTGTCGGCGCACCGCGATATGAACAACCCCGAGCATCGCGCCGAGGTCGCGCGGCTGTGGGGCGTTGAGGACGTGCCGGCAACGCCGGGCAAGACCGCGGTGGAGCTGTTCGAGGCGGTGAGGCGCGGCGAAATCAAGGCGGTCTGGATCGCCTGTACCAATCCCGCGCAGTCGCTGCCCGACCAGAATCTTGTGCACGAGGCGCTGCAGGCCGCTGAATGCGTCGTGCTGCAGGAAGCCTTTGCCGACACGGAAACCGCGCCGTATGCCGATGTGCTGCTGCCGGCGTCCACCTGGGGCGAAACCGATGGCACCATGACCAATTCGGAGCGCTGCATTTCGCGCGTCCATGCTGCCGTGCCGCTGCCCGGAGAGGCACGCCCTGACTGGGCCATCGTCAGCGACTTTGCGCGTCGGCTGATGCCGGAAATGGGGGCGCGGCTGTTTCCTTACGACAGTGCCGAGGCCGTCTTCAACGAACACCGTGAAACCACGCGCGGGCGCGATCTCGATATCAGCGGCCTGAGCTACGCACTGCTCGATGCCGGCCCGCAGCAATGGCCGTTCCCCGAGGGCGAGACGGCAGGCAGGGTGCGTCTCTACGCCGATGGCATCTACCCGACGGCCAGTGGCCGCGCGCACTTCCACACCGCGCCGTACCGCCCGGTTGCGGAGCCCATCGACGCGCGCTATCCGCTGCACCTCAACACCGGCCGCCTGCGTGACCAGTGGCATGCGATGAGCCGCACCGGCCGCGTGGCGCGGCTGTTCGCCCATGCCGATACGCCGTTGCTGTCGATGGCGCAGCGCGATCTTGAATTGCGCAGATTGAAAGCGGGCGATCTGGTGCGTGTGAAAAGCCGGCGCGGCGAGGTGATGGTGGCGGTCGAGGCGAGCGACAGCCTGCGCCCCGGTCAATGCTTTTTGCCGATGCACTGGGGCGCGCGCTTCATGGGAGGTCGCGGCATCAATGCGCTTACCCTGCCGGCCTTCGATGCGGTGTCGAAGCAGCCCGAACTGAAGCATGCCGCGGTGCAGGTGGCCAAGGCTGACCTTCCCTGGCGCATGGCCGCGCTGGCGGTGGGCGATGGCGCCAAGCTGCTCGACGCCGTGCAGCCCCTGCTGCGCGCCTGCGACTACGCCGCTGCCGGACTGGCGGGGCGCGACCGGGACGTGCTGACATTGCGTCTGGCGCATACCGGGCCCTTGCCGGACGAATTGCTGTCCGAACTCGATGCTGCGCTGGGATTGGATGATCCGCTCGCGGTGATGCACTACCAGGACAGTCCGCGCGGCATTTCCAAGCGTGTGCGCGTCGAGTCCGGCAAGGTCGTCGCCGCACGGCTCACCGGCGAGACCGCCGCCTTCGACTGGCTGCGTGATGTGATCATCGAGGGCGCCGATGCGGTGTCGTTGCGGGCCTGGATGCTCGCGCCGGTGGCCCGCCCGCCCGCAGGCGGGGCAGGGCGCGGCCGCATCGTGTGCAACTGCCTGAACGTGGCCGAGCCCGACATCGTCGCAGCGATCACGGCAGGGGCCGATCTGGCCGCATTGCAGGCCACGCTGAAATGCGGCACCGAATGCGGTTCGTGCGTGCCGGAACTGAAACGGCTGATCGCAAGCAACCGGGCGGCGGCATGATGATTTCCTCTCTATTTCAACCGCAAGGCGGCGTGCAGGGTATTTCGATCGGCCGCTTGCTGCGGCATGTTCTAAGGAAGCTGTCCGGCACCGGCAGCGACCGTCTGCGGGGTGAAACCGAACTCAGCCGACTGTCGGGCTTGCCTTCGTGCTGCTTTGCGCACTTCGCGGACAAACATAAATGAGCTACGCGACCCTTATCCGCCAGATCGAAGCCGGCGAAGGTTTGAGCTTCACCGAAGCGCGCGCGTTGGGCGCGGCCCTGCTCGATGGCGGCGTACCCGAACTGGAAACCGCGGCCTTTCTGGTCGCCTTCAACCAGCACGATCCGGGGCTGGATGCCTGGCTCGGCCTGCATGCCGCGCTGGCCGAGCGACTGCCGGATTTCGTTGTGCCTTCGGGCCCGTTCCGCACGGTGGTGCTGCCGACCTATCACGGGGTGCGCGAGCATCCGCACCTTACCCCGCTGCTGGCGCTGTTGCTGAGGAGCTTCGGCATCCCGGTGCTGATCCATGGCGTGCTTGAGGGCGGCGGCGGCACGGCGGCCGCCTATGTACTGCGCGAACTCGGCATCATGCCGTGCAGCAGCGCGGCACAGGTCAATGCTGCGCTGATTGATGAAGGTATCGCGTTTGCGCCTGTGGCGCTGCTGAGCCCCGGCCTGGCGTCATTGCTGGCGCTGCGCTCGCGACTTGGCGTCGACGGCTGGGTGACGCGGCTGGCAATGCTGGCCGATGTGGCGGGCGAACACTCGGTGCGGGTGACGCCGGTGTCTGTCGGCGCGGATATCCCGGTGGTGCGCGAGGTGCTGGAAGCACTGGGCGGACATGCCCTGCTGCTGCAGGGCTGCGAGGGCGAGGCGTTCGCCGATCCGCTGCAGCGGCCGGACATGGTGCTGGTGCAGGACGGACAGGGGCAGCTGGTGTACGAATCGCAGTCGACCGCGTCCGCGCTGGCCAACCTGCCCGAGATGGACGCGCGGGCGACCGGTGCCTGGATCGACAAGGTCATGCGCGACCACTTGCCGCTGCCGCTGCCGATCCGCAATCAACTGGCGGTATGCCTGTTTGCAGCGGGGTATACCGAAGACCTCAATCAGGCGCGCGCGATCACGGCGATCAACGGCTTCGGCCGGGCGGCAGCGTAATTCGGTGCGCGTGGCGCGATCCGGCACCGTGGTGGTGCACATCGGGCGGCCTGCATGCCGGTCGGATGCCATGAATCCCTGTAAAAACAAGGTACTTGCAATGCGCTGACAGGGTGGCATAGCGATTGCTTTAATGTTGCTTGAAGCAGACCGAATGCAACGGCGTATCTCGGTCATCACTTTTGGTCTTTCGTTTGGAGTGGTGAGATGGATATGAGTACGCCCATGGGACAGGGTCCCAAGATGAAGCTCGTGATGGTCGGCAACGGCATGGCCGGGGTGCGCACGCTGGAAGAGCTGCTGAAGCTCGCGCCCGACCTCTACGACATCACCGTGTTCGGCGCCGAGCCGCACCCCAACTACAACCGCATCCTGCTCTCCCCGGGGCTCGCCGGCGAGCAGACGGTCGATGACATCGTGCTGAACCCGCTCGACTGGTACAACGACAACAACATCACCCTGCACCTCGGCAAGAAGGTGGTGAAAATAGACCGCACCGCGCGTGCAGTCGAAGCCGACGACGGTACCCGCGCCGAATACGACCGCCTGTTGCTTGCTACCGGCTCCAATCCTTTCATCCTGCCGGTGCCCGGCGCCGACCTTGAAGGCGTGATCAGCTTCCGCGACATCGCCGACGTCGATGCGATGATCCGCGCCTCCAGCCAGTATCGCCACGCGGTCGTCATCGGCGGCGGCCTGCTCGGCCTGGAGGCCGCCAACGGGCTGATGAAGCGTGGCATGGAGGTGAGCGTGGTGCATATCGGGCCGTGGCTGATGGAGCGCCAGCTCGACGAGCCCGCCGCACGTTTGCTGCAGAAAAGCCTGGAAGAAAAGGGCATGAAGTTTTTGCTGCAGAAGCAGACGGCTGAACTCGTGCAAGGCGAGTCCGGAAGAGTAGCTGCAATCAAGTTCAAGGACGGCGACAGCGCGCCGGCTGACCTGGTCGTGATGGCCGTCGGCATCCGCCCCAACACCGAGCTCGCCGAATCGTCCGGTCTGCATTGCAACCGCGGCATCGTGGTCAACGACACCATGCAGACCTTCGACCCGCGCATCTATTCCATCGGCGAGTGCGCCGCGCATCGCGGCATCGCCTACGGTCTGGTTGCGCCGCTGTTCGAGCAGGCCAAGGTGTGCGCCAACCATCTGGCGCATTACGGCATCGGCCGCTACCAGGGCTCGGTGACCTCGACCAAGCTCAAGGTCACCGGTATCGATCTCTTTTCCGCCGGCGATTTCATGGGCAGCGAGGGCACCGAGGCCATCCTCTATTCCGACCCCATCGGCGGCGTCTACAAGAAGCTCGTCATCAAGGACAACAAGCTGGTCGGCGGCGTGATGTACGGCGATACCGTCGACGGTGCCTGGTATTTCTCGCTGCTGCGCGACGGCAAGGACGTCACCGAGCTGCGCGACCATCTGATGTTCGGCCAGGACCATTGTGGCAACCTCGGCCACCAGGGCATCAACAAGGCCGCGACGATGACCGACGACATGGAGGTGTGCGGCTGTAATGGCGTGTGCAAGGGCGACATCGTCAAGGCGATCCGCGAGAAGGGCCTGTTCACACTGGAGGATGTGCGCAAGCACACCAAGGCGTCGTCGTCGTGCGGATCGTGCACGGGCCTCGTCGAGCAGATCCTGGCGGTCACCGCGGGCGGCGACTATTACGCCGCGCCGAAGACGAAATCCATGTGCGGCTGCACCGACCACACCCACGAGGCGGTGCGCGAGGCGATCCGCCAGAACAAGCTGCTGACGATTCCGCAGGTGATGACCTTCATGGAATGGCGCACGCCCAACGGCTGCGCATCGTGCCGTCCCGCGCTCAACTACTACCTGATCTCCACCTGGCCGGGCGAGGCCGAGGACGATCCGCAGTCGCGCTTCATCAACGAGCGCGCTCACGCCAACATCCAGCGCGACGGCACCTACTCGGTGATCCCGCGCATGTGGGGCGGGCAGACCACGCCGGCCGAACTGCGCCGCATCGCCGATGTTGCCGAGAAATACGCCATCCCCTCGGTGAAGGTCACCGGCGGCCAGCGCATCGATCTGCTCGGAGTGAAGAAGGAAGACCTGCCCAAGGTGTGGGCCGACCTCGACATGCCGTCGGGTCACGCCTACGGCAAAGCGTTGCGTACGGTGAAGACCTGCGTCGGCTCCGAGTGGTGCCGCTTCGGCACCCAGGATTCGACCCAGATGGGGATCGATCTCGAGAAAGTGTTCTTCAAGATGTGGGCGCCGCACAAGGTCAAGCTCGCGGTGTCAGGCTGCCCGCGCAATTGCGCCGAAGTCGCGATCAAGGATGTCGGCATCATCGGCGTCGATTCGGGCTGGGAAATCTATGTCGGCGGCAACGGCGGCATCAAGACCGAGGTCGCGCAATTCCTCGTCAAAGTGAAGACGCCAGACGAGGTGCTCGAGTATTCCGGCGCCTTCCTGCAGCTGTACCGCGAGGAAGCACGCTACCTCGACCGCACCGTGCACTACCTCGAGCGTGTCGGCCTCGACTACGTGAAGAAAAAAATCCTCGACGACCACGAAGGCCGGCGCGCGCTGTACGAACGCCTGCTGTTCGCACTGTCGGTCGAGCGCGACCCCTGGGTCGAGCGCGCTAAGGAAGGAAAGCTCAAGCATGAATTCGAAACCGTCGCCGCATAAGGAGCCGACATGAGCCAATGGACCGACATCCTGGATGTGAACGACATCCCCAAACTCGGCGCCCGCGTGGTGCGCCACGGCACACTCGACATCGCCGTGTTCCGCACCGCCGACGATGAAGTGTTCGCGCTGGAAGACCGCTGCCCGCACAAGGGCGGCCCGCTCTCGCAGGGCATCGTGCACGGCAGGAAGGTGACCTGTCCGATGCACAACTGGAACATCGAGCTCGACTCCGGCTGCGCGGTGGCGCCGGATCACGGCTGTGCGCGCGAATTCCCCATCAAGCTCGAAGGCGGTCGCGTGTGGCTCGATCTGTCGGAGGTTTCGCGCGTCGCCGCCTGAGTGAGCGTGATCACTGATTGACGAAATCACGGTCTCCTGCACCTGCCTGGTGCGGGAGACCGTTTCAATGCCCTGCCATCCGGCAGAGCCGCAGGGAATTCAGGGCTTGGCCGGTCCAAGCCCTTGATAATCATGATCGACAAAGCCTGGCACGGAGGTTGCTCCAACACACGGGGCGGCACCTGTCATGGGGCCGCCTGCCCCTAACCTGCGCGATGCGCAACGAAAAACAGAATGGAACATGGCGAATCTGAACAGCGAAACCCTCAGCGAAATGGTAAAACTGAAGTTCTCGTCGCGCAAAGCCGGTGGACCGGATATCGATCTGGTGAAGCTGGCGACGGATGCCGAATACGCTAACAAAACTCTGGCCGCGATCGAGAAACTGCCCTTCGAGTCGCTAGTGCTGCTATCGATGACGCTGCGCGTCAAACTCGGCCTGATGTCAGTGACGCCGGCGGAAGCTGCCAGGGAGATCGAGCCCGTCGAGAAGGAAAAGGAGGTGCCGCCCCAGCGCTACATGAGCGGTGCGCGCAGCTAGGTCGAGGCGCTTGCCATCCAGGTCGTTCCCCCTCATTCTGAACGAAACGCCCGCACCAAGATGGGGCGGACTAGGGGGTGCGCGCCTCATTGTCAGCCGCTGCAACGCGTCTCCGGAACGCCGCTTATAGACAAGCTATTGATATAAAAGAGTCTATTTGGCCTGGCACAGTCGATGCTGTGTACTGGGTGTGTTCCGCGAATCCTAGCCACAACGCGGTGCGAGACCGGAGACTGAAATGAAGATCGATTGCGGGAGCTACCCGCTAATGGGCGGGTATGACGAGTTGCTGGAAGCGCCGGGCAAGCCGCGCGATGGTGCAGTCGGGTTATGCGACTACTTTGCCGGGCTGCCCGCCGACGAACTCGAGGCGCGCCATGATGCCGTCGATGCCGCCATCATGGCAGCTGGCATCACCTTCACCGTGTATTCCGAGGCCGGCAACATCGATCGCGCGTGGCCATTCGACGTGGTGCCGCGCATCATCGACAAAACCGAATGGGACCGCATCGAGGCCGGGCTGAAGCAGCGGTTGCGCGCATTGAATAGGTTCATCGACGACATCTACCACGAGCAGAGGATCGTCAGGGACGGTGTGTTCCCCGCCGAGGTGCTGGCCGATTCGAAGAATTTCCGCGAAGCCTGCGTCGGGGCCAATCCGCCGTTTGGCGTGTGGGCGCATATCTGCGGCACCGACCTGGTGCGCGACGGCGATGGTACGGTCTACGTGCTGGAAGACAACCTGCGGGTGCCGTCAGGCGTGTCTTACATGCTGGAAAACCGCCAGCTGATGAAGCGGCTGTTTCCCGAACTGTTCGCGCGCTATGACGTGCTGCCGGTGGACGACTACACCGCGCAGCTCTATGACATGCTCGCATCCCTGTCGCCGCGTGAAGGCGACCGGCCGGAGATCGCGGTGCTCACGCCCGGCATCTTCAACTCGGCCTACTTCGAGCATTCCTATCTTGCCCAGCAGATGGGCGCGCATCTGGTCGAAGGCTCCGACCTGGTGGTGCTCGACGACGACTGCGTGTACATGAAGACGATCGAGGGGCTGACCCGGCTCGACGTCATCTACCGCCGCATCGACGATGACTTCATCGATCCCGAGGTGTTTCGTGCCGACTCGGCGCTCGGCGTGGCTGGCCTGATGCGCGCCTGGAAGCAGGGCAAGGTCGGCATCGCCAATGCCCCCGGCGCGGGCGTGGCGGACGACAAGGTGGTGTACGCCTACGTTCCTGACATGATCCGCTACTACCTCGGCGAGGAGGCGATCCTTCCCAACGTGCCGAGCTATCTGTGCATGCACGAAGCCGACCGCGATTATGTGCTGGCCAACCTCGACAAGCTGGTGGTCAAGCCGGCCAACGAATCGGGCGGCTACGGCATGCTGGTGGGGCCGAAGTCGACGCTGGACGAGCAGGCGAAATTCGCCGAACTGATCCGCGATAATCCGCGCAACTACATGGCGCAGCCGACGCTGTCGCTGTCTACCGTGCCGACGCTGTGCGAAGGCGCGATCGAGCCGCGCCATGTCGATCTGCGGCCATTCATCCTGCAGGGACGGGATTTGTACGTGACGCACGGCGGCCTCACCCGGGTGGCGTTGCGGCGCGGCTCGCTGGTGGTGAACTCGTCGCAGGGCGGCGGCAGCAAGGATACCTGGATCGTGCAGGGAGTCTGCTGATGCTGGCCCGTGTCGCCGAGAACCTGTACTGGATGGCGCGTTACCTCGAGCGCGCCGAGGATACCGCGCGCCTCATCAACGCAACCACCATGATGCTGATGGACATGCCGCGCGGCGCCAGTTTCGGCTGGGAAGACCTGCTCAAGGTAGTGGGTCTGGACGAAGCCTTCCACGCCCTGTACGACGAGGCGAGCGAGACGGCGGTGATGAGCTTCCTCATCCAGGACGAACGCAATCCATCGTCGATCTTCACTTGCGTTCGCCATGCGCGCGAAAACACCCGTACCTTCCGCGAAGTGCTGCCGCGCGAATCGTGGGAGTGGGTCAACGAACTGTATCTGTACGCCAGTACGCACATGACCCAGGCGCTCGACCGCCGCAAGCGCTTCGAGGTGCTGACCGAAATCATCCGCCGCCGCCAGGCCGTGGTCGGCCTGTTGTCCGGAACCATGAGCCGCGACGAGGCTTTCCAGTTCATGCGGCTGGGCAGAAATGTGGAGCGCGCCGACATGACGACCCGTGTGCTCGACGTCAGCTATGCGATCAACCTGCCGTATCAGAACAGCCAGTATCACGACCTCATCTGGATGAGCGTGCTGCATGCCCTGTCCGGGCACCAGATGTACCGCCGCCATGTCGGCGTACGCGCCACCGACCACAAGGTGCTGGCCTTTCTGCTCAACGATGTGCAGTTCCCGCGCAGCGTGCGCCACTGCCTGCACGAAATCCAGTTCGCCCTGGATGAATTGCCTGGCGCCGAACCGATGCGCCGCCTGCAGGGCATGCTCAGCCTGGTGGATGGCGCCGATTTCCGCAAGCTGGCAACAAGCGGGCTGCACGAATTCTGCGACGACATCCAGGCCCGGCTTGCCGACCTCAATGCGGTCATCGGCCTGACCTATTTCCGCGCGGCCCATCCACAGAAGATGACGCAAAATCTGTTCAATCTGACCTGACTCCATGGCCGCATCGCTCAGTTTTCCCCGCTTCGGCGACAAGCAGAATTCGCCGGCTTTCGAGGACTACCTCGGCCAGCTGCTGGAGGAGCGCGACCGCATCGGGCTCACTGACTGCATCCGTCAGATCGACGCGCTGATGATCACCGTCGAGCCCGCGCATTCGCTCGCCTACGTCGCCGAACTGTGCGTGATGACGCCGTATCACTATCTGGTCACGCTCGAATCCGAGTCGCACTTCACCCACATCCTGCGAATCTACATGAGCGCGCCCGACATCTTGGTGCGCGAGGTAAAGGACCCCAGCGTGCGCGGCATCTTCCGCAGCCTCAACGAGGTCTACCCGATCGGCGCGGTCAAGCCGAATTCGCGCTACATGGGCGAGGTGCTGCGCGTCACCGACCCGCACGCGGTGGTCGACATGCAGAAGGCGCGCGACATCCGATTTTTCAACCAGGACCAGATCAGGAAGCTGGAATTGCCGGGCAACATGGCGGTGGTCAAACCCAGCCCCTATACCCACAACATCGTCGCCTACTGGGAGCGCCCCGAGGCCGACATCCGTGTCTATGCGCTCGGCTGGAGCAGCATCCGCGAAGACATGCAGGCCGCCTACGAAGGCGCCAAGGCGACGCAGAAGAAACTCGGCATCGATGCGCTGCTGCTGCCGGTCGACCATCTGGCCACCCGCATCTACAGCCAGAACCGCGAAGCCGCGATCCTCGAATATCTGACCCTGTCGAGCTATTACTACTGGGGTTCCTACGATATTGCCGACCAGAATTCCTCGACCAACGTCACCAAGAGCGTGCATTTTGAAAACGAACTCGAATGCCCGGCCAAGGTGTTCACCGCCGCCAATCATCCCTACTTCATGAACCACCTGCTGACCGAATCGCCGACCGAGGCTTTCGTCCGCAATTTCGGCCCGCGCCTGCACCACATCGCCGTGGCGGTGAAGGACGGCGAAACCGCCGCGCAGGCCAATATCGATTACGTCGTCGCCTCGCTGCGGGACTGCGGCCAGACATTCCTGCTCGACGTCATCGGCTCGAAGGAGGAAGGATTGAAACAGATCTTCTCCAGCGCGTCGGAGTATTCCTCGCTGATCATCGAATACGTCCAGCGCTTCGGCGGCTTTCAGGGATTCTTTACCAAGGACAACGTCGCCGAGTTGACGCATGCAGCGGGGGTGGAGGAAAGCCTGCGGGCGCTGCAGAAGGAAGCGCAGTTGTAAGGCTTGAAGGCGCTGAACTCGGGTGTCTGGAGTCACCCCAGGCTGCCAAATGCCGAATGAAAGCGCTTTGTCGGCTTGGCGAGTACAAAACAGTCACCCAAAGAAATTTTGCACATGTAGACAAAGCGGAACTACAGGCAGGCAGCCCGGCGTGAATAAAGCCAGATTGCCCGAACAAGCTATAGTCAGCGTGCGGGTTCTGCCACGAAAACCTCGACGCGGCGGTTTTTTGCACGGCCTTCTACCGTGTTGTTGTCAGCGATCGGTTCATTCGAACCGCGACCATCGATGGCGATGCGGTTTGTCGCCACTCCGCGGGCAACGAGGTAATCGCGCGTCGAGGCGGCGCGATTCACCGAAAGTGGATTGTTGATCGCATCCGTGCCGGTGCTGTCTGTGTGGCCGATGATGGTCACCATCGTCACCGGGTTTTCATTCAGGGTGGTGGCGAAGCGATCGAGGATCGGACGCAGGTTCGGCTTGATGTCATAGCGGTTGGTATCAAAGGAAACATCGCTCGGGATGTCCAGCTTGAGCCGGTTATCGGTAGTCTGGCTCACGCTCACGCCGGTTCCCTGGGTGGCCTGCTCCATCTCGGCCTTCTGTTTCTCCATGTGCTTCGACCACAGATAGCCGCCGCCCGCACCCACTGCGGCGCCGATCACCGCGCCGGTCGCGGCGCTTTTACCGGTGTTGCCGCCGGCTGTCGCGGCGCCGATGACCGCTCCGGCGGCGGCGCCAATCCCCGCACCCGTGCCGGTGGTCTTTTGCGTTTCGGTCATGTTGGCGCAGCCGGAAAGACCGCCAAGGCTAAATGCCATAGCGCTAAGAGAAGCGATGATTTTTTTCATGAGATGACTCCAGTTCCTTCAAAAATATTTCAGTGTGGGTAAGCGTGCAAAGCTTGTGCGTCTGCCTTGGCCAATCGGTCTAAGTATGCGCCAATTTCACGACCGATCCCTTGCTGACTTGAAACGGCCGCCCAGTATCGAATTTTTTCCGCTACGCCAGTAACGGTCGTTGGCCGAACTCAGACTGAAATTTTTTCTTTAAGCAGACATTCGCAGCGCCAACCTGTCACGCCAACTCCGTTACCCACACTCCCACGTCGAGGCTGGCACCCGGCAGCCCCACGAAGGCGCCGGATACCGGAGGCACCGATTCGGGCAAGCGCGCTACCGCGACGGTGATGTGGTCGCTGCCCACGATTTCACCGGTGCTTGGGTCGAAGCCTTTCCAGCCCGCGCCGGGCAGGAACACTTCGGCCCAGGCATGGGTGGCGCCGTAGTTCACCGTTGATGGCGGTGCATGCAGGTAGCCGCTGACGAAGCGCGAGGCGAGGCCCAGGCGGTGTGCCGCCTGCATGAATAGATTGGCGGAGTCGCGGCACGAGCCGCTTTCGCGGGCCAGGGTTTCTGCAGCGGTTTGAACCCCGGGTTCCTCGCGCAGCTGATACGTCAGCGTCTGATGAATGCGGGTGCACAGGCGCTGCAGCAGGGCGTAGGTCTGGATCGTTTCACCGGGCCGCCATACGTTCGCCACCCATTGAGTCAGTGGATCATCGGCTGCGGGGGCGGCGCCATTCAGGTAGGGCGCCAGCAAAAACCGGTCCTCGGGCGTGTAGGCAAACGGGTAGTTGATCGCGTAATCGGCCACCAGAAAATCCAGCGGCGCTTCGTTGAATTGCTGGATGATGGACTCGCTTTCGATCAGGAGCTGGCTGGTTGGCGTGTCGAACGTGGCGATCGCAACCGAGTTGTCCTCCGCGTCGCGATGCCAGCGCAGGGTGGCCGGCGGCGTGATGTCGAGGTGCGAGGACTCGATGCGCAACTCGTGGCCCTCTCGTGGCCGCAGGCGCAGGATGTGGGGCTGAAGCTGCACCAGGCCGGAAAAGTTGTAGTAGGTGCGGTGAAGGATTTTATAGCGATGCATGGCTCATCCTGTATGCCCGCTCTGCGACATGGGGGCCAGTGTGGCGCGCATGATTGGGGTGTCGATTTCAGGCGGGCGGTGCCGGAATCCGTTCCAGCACGGCGGTGAAGGGCACGGGCAGCAGACCCTGTTCACGCAGTTCGTTTGCCACGTTGTGGATGTGGACTGCCTCCCAGCGTGCAGGAAAGCCGCCCATCACCTGTGCGATGCCGATGACCTCGAGCAGCTCTTCCGGGGTGACGTCGCTCCGGGTGAGGAGCTCGCGGGTATGCAGGCGCACCAGCCGCTGCTTGCGCACGACCAAGCTCATCAGCAGCGCGATCAGGTTGTAGAACTTCAGATTCGAGACCTTGCCGTTGGGCAGGTGCGGCCAGTCGGCGAAGCGCTGCCAGTGCTTGGTGTAGGCATCGAACAGCAGGTAGGTGTCGTCGTCGGCCTGGGCGCGCACATACAGCGCGATCGCCTGCACCGTGTTGATGACGGCCTCCGGTGCCTTGGCGCGGATCGCCCCGTCGATGTGGGTCAAGGCGCATACCTCGCAGCCATCCGCGATGGCGGCGCTGTAGATGAGGATTTCGCTCAGGTGCCGTTCCTTCGAAAACACCCCGCGCGAAACCAGCAGGCGCGCCATGTCGAGCAGCGCATCGCCGAGTTCGACGCCCTTCTTGACGAAGCGGGCGGCCTGCGGATCGGCCTCCATCGTGGCTTCGGCATCTTCCTGCAAAGCCATCAGCAGCGAATTCGCGCCACCGGCGATGCTGTGCGCGTCCTGCAGATCCAGTCTTCCGTAAGGGTATTCGTTAGACATGAAGGGTGTCGATCTCGCTGTAGGCATGTTTAAGCCACATCTTAACGCGCTGCCGCTCGAGGATGCCGAGCGCATGCGCGTCGGCGCGCTGCGTGGCCGACCAGAAGCTGCTGCTGTGGCCGTCGATCTTGATCATCGAGGTTTCGTGCAGGCGCTTGACGTTGATGATGCGGGCATGCAGTTCCAGCGCGCGCTGCTTTTCGCCGGAGGCGTCCAGTAAGTCGAAGTTGTCGCCACGGATGTGGTTTTGCACCAGCACGTAATTCATGCGCGAGCCGAATCGATCGAGCAGATTTTTCAGCAGATCGACCGAGTCACGGCCCGAATCCATGACGTGCCAGTAGGTGATCGCCACGCCCAGTTCGCTGGACAGTTCCAGCAATCCGGAATCGTCCATCCATTGAGTGAGGGCGTCCTGCGTTTGCGCGGCGAGATCGACCAGGATGCTGCGGTCCGGATCGGCAGCGGCCGCTTCGACGATGGCATCGAGGCTCTCATAGTTGTCGACGACGACAGGCGAAGCGTAGCCGGCGTAAAAGCGCATCAGCGCGCCGTGGGAGCGGTCGGTGTCGAAGCCGAGGAAGGGCCGCTCGTGGTCGATCAGGTATTGCGCGAGGATGCGCGCGACCAGCGATTTGCCGACCCCGCCTTTCTCGCCACCGATGAAGTGGATGTGGGCCATGGAATTTTCCGTTTAAGGGGGTTAACGCCGACGCAGATCGAGCGTGTGCGGGAATTCGCCGGGCAGTTCCTCCGGAGGCGGCGCCATCGGGCCGGGCGGCGTGCCATCGGGGAAGAAGCGGGCGAGCGGGGCGATCCCCGGCGGCGGGGTGAAGCTGCCGGGGGTGTGCCCCCAGGCCTGGAAGCGGTTGTGGCGACGCGACTCGGCTTCCCAGGCGTTGACCGGGAAGGTGTCGTAGCTGCGGCCGCCGGGATGGACGACGCGGTAGGTGCAGCCGCCGATGGCGCGGCCGTTCCAGGTGTCGATCAGGTCGAACACCAGCGGCGAATGGATGCCGATGGTGGGGTGCAGCGCGGAGGGCGGCTGCCACGCGCGGTAGCGCACCCCGGCGACGAATTCGCCGTGTACACCGGTGCTGCGCAGCGGTACGCGGCGTCCGTTGCAGGCGAGCACGTAGCGGCTGTCGGTGAGCCCGCTGACCTTGACCTGCAGGCGCTCGACCGAGGAATCGACATAGCGTGCGGTGCCCAGGCTGGTTGATTCCTCGCCCAGCACGTGCCAGGGTTCGATCGCGGTGCGCAGCTCGATCTGGATGTCGCCGAGTTCCAGCGTGCCGTGGCGCGGGAAGCGGAATTCGAGGAAGGGCGCGAACCAGTCTAGGTCGAACGCAAAACCCGCGGCCTTCAGGTCGTTGACCACGTCCTTCAGGTCAGCCCACAAATAATGCGGCAGCATGTAGCGGTCGTGCAGCAGCGTGCCCCAGCGCACCAGCGGCTTCTGGTAGGGCTGTTTCCAGAAGCGCGCAACCAGGGCGCGCAGCAGCAGCATCTGCGCCAGGCTCATGCGCGCGTGCGGCGGCATCTCGAAGGCGCGGAACTCGACGAGCCCCAGCCGCCCCGACGACGAGTCGGGCGAATACAGCTTGTCGATGCAGAACTCCGAGCGGTGGGTGTTGCCGGTCAGGTCGGTGAGCAGGTTGCGCAGCAGGCGATCCACCAGCCACGGCTGCGGCACCTCGCCCTGCGGCATTTGCTGGAAGGCGATCTCGAGTTCGTACAGCCGTTCCGGCCGCCCCTCGTCGACGCGCGGCGCCTGGCTGGTGGGACCGATGAAGAGGCCGGAGAACAGGTAGGACAGTGCCGGGTGGTGCTGCCAGTAGGTGATGAAGCTCGCCAGCAGATCGGGGCGACGCAGGAAGGGACTGTCGGCCGGGGTGGCGCCGCCGAGGGTGACGTGGTTGCCGCCACCGGTGCCGGCGTGACGGCCGTCTAGCATGAATTTCTCGGTGCCCAGGCGCGACAGGCGCGCTTCCTCGTAGAGCATGGTGGTGGTCTTGACCAGGTCCGCCCAGCTGCTGGCGGGATGGATGTTGACCTCGATCACGCCGGGGTCGGGGGTGACCATGAGCTTTTCGATGCGGCCGTCGCCGGGCGGGGGGTAGCCCTCGATGATCACCGGCATCTTGAGCAGGGCGGCGGTGGATTCGATCGCCGCCAGCAGGTCGAGGTACTGCTCCAGTGTGGTGGTGGGCGGCATGAACACGTGCAGGCCGCCGCCGCGCGCTTCCACGCACAGCGCGGTGTGCGGCACCTCGACGGATTCCTTGGTGGTCGGCGTTTGCGGATGGATCCGGGGATGGCCGGACGCGGGGTCGAGATGGAGGCTGTAGCGGGCCGCGACCTCGCCGTGAAAATTCGCCAGCGGCGGCTGCACCGCGAATGGGTCGACCTCGACCCAGGGTTCGCGCTCGTCTTCAGCCACCCACGGCAGCGAGGCCAGCGGCAGGCGCAGCCCCATCGGCGAATCGCCCGGGGTGAGATAAAGGCGGTCGCGGCGGAATACCCAGGGTGCGCTGTGCCAGCGCTGTTCGTGCATGCGCCAGGCCAGCGGCAGCACATAGCCGGTCGGCGTGTTGAGGCCGCGCGACAGCTTGTTGGCGAGGTCGCCGCGCACTACCGGGTCGTCGATGTCGAGCCGCGCCGGGTTGAGGTTGACTGGCAGCTCGGCCTCCTGCTGCAGCGTGGCCATGGCGTCCTCGTAGGCCGGTTGCGCATAGCGCGCAGCGAGTCCGAGATGCTGCGCCAGGGTGGCGGCAAAGTGCTGGGCGTCGCCGACGCTGTGGCCGTAGTCCCACCCGGCCTCGGCCAGCAGCGCGTCGTCCTTCCACACCGGCACGCCGTCACGCCGCCAGTACAGACCCAGCGCCCAGCGCGGCAGCGGTTCGCCCGGGTACCACTTGCCCTGGCCGGTATGCAGCAATGAACCGGCCGGCAGTTTTTGCTTGAGACGCCGCACCAGCACCTCGGCGCGCTCGCGCTTGTGCTTTCCCAGTGCATCGATGTTCCATTCCGGTGCATCCATGTCGTCGATCGACACGAAGGTGGGCTCGCCGCCGTGCGTCAGGCGCACGTCCATCGCCTGTAGCTTTTCGTCGACGGCGTGCCCCAGCGCCAGCATCGTCTGCCAGGCTTCGTCGCTATACGGCAGGGTCACGCGCGGGTCCTCGCGGATGCGGGTGACAGTGTTGGAAAAACTGAACTCGACCTCGCACGGATCGGTCATGCCGTCGATCGGCGCGGCGGACGACGGCTGCGGCGTGCAGGCGAGCGGAATGTGGCCTTCGCCGGCGAACAGCCCCGAGGTGGGGTCGAGGCCGATCCAGCCGGCGCCCGGCAGATAGACCTCGGCCCAGGCGTGCAGGTCGGTGAAGTCGGCTTCCGGTCCGGAGGGGCCGTCCAATGATTTTTCGTCGGCAGTCAGTTGCACCAGGTAACCCGACACGAAGCGCGCCGCCAGCCCCAGATGGCGCAGGATCTGCACCAAGAGCCAGGCCGTGTCGCGGCACGAGCCGAGCGCCTTTTCCAGCGTCTCCTCGCAGGGCTGGATGCCCGGCTCCATGCGCACGGTGTAGCCGATATCGTGTTGCAACCGCTGGTTGAGCGCGACCAGAAAGTCATTGCTGTGCACCCGCTCGCGCGGCACCTCGGCCAGCCAGGCGGCGAGCCGCTCGCCCGCCGGTTCGGTTTCGAGATAGGGCGCGAGTTCGCGCTTCAGGGCCGCGTCGTAGTCGAACGGCCAGTGAAAGGCGCTGTCCTCGATGAAGTAGTCGAAGGGGTTGATCACCGTCATGTCGGCGATCACCTCGACGTCGACCGAGAATTCCCGCGTCGCCTCTGGGAACACCAGCCGTGCCAGGTAATTGCCGAATGGATCCTGCTGCCAGTTGATGAAGTGCGTCTCCGGCGTGATCTTCAACGTGTAGGCGAGGATGGGGGTGCGCGAATGCGGCGCTGGCCGCAGCCGCACCACATGCGGACCCAGGGTCACGCGGCGGTCGAACGTGTAGACGGTGGTGTGGCGAAGCGCGACGTGGGTGCTCATAAGGGCAGACAGTGTGGGGGCTGACTATTACAAGCAAGGGGCGAGCCAGGGGTTAGGGGCTAGGAATTAGGATCTAGGGTATGAGCGGCCTCGGCCGCGCCTCCCTCTGACTCCTGACCCCCAAACTTATCCCTGCATCTGCCCGCCCGTATTGCTCGCCACCACCTGCAGCGGCTGCGGCTGGTTTTCCCATTCGAAGGCCGGCAGGTAGATCAGCGACTGGCGCAGGCCATCGATCCAGGCGTCGCCCAGCGCACGGTAATAGGGATGGTCTTCGGAAAACAGCAGGCGGCGCCCGCTGTCGAGCGCGTTGGCAGAATAGATCAGCAGTTCGACCGGCGGGCCGACGGTGAGGTTGGAGCGGATGGTCGAGTTGATCGAGACCAGTGCGCAGCGGGCGGCCTGTTCGAGCGGGGTGTCGGGGCGGATGACGCGGTCGAGGATGGGCTTGCCGTACTTGGTTTCGCCGATCTGCAAAAACGGATGCGCAGCCGATTCGTGGATGTGGTTGCCCTGCGGGTAGATCATGTAGATCTCGGGCGTCTGTCCGGCGATCTGGCCGCCGAAGATGAAGGTGGCCTCGAAGTTGGTGCTGGCGGTGTCGCGCGCGGCCTGGGTGCGCTGCACGTCGGCCGAGATCGAGCCGACGTAATCGACCGCGTCGCTCATTGACGTGAGGGTGTTCAGGCATGGCGGGTTGCCGAGCTGACAGTCGTCGCGCAGCCGCTTCACCACGGCCTGCGTGGTGGCGAGATTGCCCGCTGCCAGCAGCACGAACATGCGGTTTCCAGGCTGCACGAAGGTATGCATCTTGGAATAGGTGCTGACGTGATCGATCCCCGCGTTGGTGAGCGAGTCGGAGGCAAAAACCAGCCCGCTGTCGGTCTTGATGGCGACGCAGTAAGTCATGTCGTGGGGGAGTTTCTTTCAGTCGGTCTTCATCGTGCCTGTTTTTGGTTTTTGACTCAAGAGCAATTGTTCCGCGCGAGCCCCCAGATACACATACAAGCCCAGTCCGATGAGCAGCCCGACCGCAGCCAGCATCACCCATACGCCATCCATGACGTGCTCACCGTCGCCGACGGCGGATTTGAACATTAGCAGCAGGCCCTCGATCGACACCGCGATCAGGATTGCCGCCATGAAGCGCGTGATGGTGCGGCGAGTCGAACTGTGGCGATACACGTCCTTGTGCATCAGCACTTCTTCTTCGAGGATGGTTTTGCCGAGATCGAATACCGCCAGCCCCAGCGTAAGGAAAATGATCACGCCAAAGGGCTTCAGATGCAGGTCGGCAGCGGCTTCGGCGGAACCGAATATGTCGGCCAGCTCCCTCGATGCAGCATAGCCCAGCAGCAGCACTACCGCGAACAGGCCGGCGACAATGACGCTGTATACCCCCTTGAAAAACGGCACGAAGCGCTTGCGCGAGGCATCGCCCATCAGGAAAGCCACTGCTTCGGCGAGGTCGATATCCAGCACCAGATAGCCGGTGTCCTGGCCGTGATGGATGCGGACGATGGCGGTGATGCAAAGCTGGCCGCTGGCGTTGGAAAGATAAGGCGCGGTGATCGCCACGCCGTCCGGCCGGTCGTATGCCAGCACGAAATACGGGCGCTGGGCGCGGCTGGCTCCCAGCCCCTGTCCGCCAGCCGGGTGTCCCTTGCGCACCGGCAGGTTGGGGGTGAGCTGCACGCCGTCGGCGTCCAGCAAATAAAGCAGATCGATGAAAGGGTAATGGCGGCCGGCGCAGCGCACCGCCTGTCCGCGCGCGTCCGCGTTGTCGAACAGCGCGGGGCTGGCGATGCCGGTGACGATGGATCCGATCAGCCCATCCAGCGCGTGACGGTATTCTTCATACCGCTCGATGACGGCAAGCGTGCTGGGACTCGCCATGCGCGGATCAGGCGGCCTCTTTCGGCCTCATCTGGCGGCTGTACAGGAATTCCAGCACCTGGCTGCGCAGCTCGTGGTAGTGCGGATCGTGCGCCAGCGCCAGACGGTCGCGCGGACGCGCCAGATCCACCGTGAGAATCTCGCCGATGGTGGCGGCCGGGCCGTTGGTCATCATCACGATGCGGTCGGACAGCAGTACTGCCTCGTCGACGTCGTGCGTCACCATGATGACAGTGCTCTTGGTTGCCGCGACGATCTTCATCAATTCGTCCTGCAGGTGGGCGCGGGTCAGGGCGTCAAGCGCGCCGAAGGGTTCGTCCATCAGCAGTACCTTGGGCTCCATCGCCAGCGCGCGGGCAATGCCGACGCGCTGCTTCATGCCGCCGGATATTTCGCCAGGCAGCTTGTTCGCAGCGTGGGTCAGGCCGACGAGATCGAGTGCGGCACTGGTGCGCGCCTTCAGCTGCGCTTTCGATTCGTTGCCGCCGAACACCTTTTCCACTGCGAGGTAGACGTTTTCGAACGCGGTCAGCCAGGGCAAAAGGGAATGATTCTGGAACACCACCGAGCGTTCCGGCCCCGGTCCCTTGATTTCCTTGTTGGCGAGCAGCAGCACGCCGTCGGTGGCGTCGAGCAGGCCGGCCACCAGGTTGAGCAGGGTGGATTTGCCGCAGCCGGAATGGCCGATCAGTGCGATGAATTCGCCCTGGTCGACATGGAGGTTGATGTCGGTCAGTGCGGTGAACCTGCCTTTTTTGGTGCTGAACACCATGCCGGCGTTTTCGATCTGGACGTAGGATTGCATTTTGAATTCTCCTTGGGATTGAGGGGCTAGGAACTGGAATCTAGGATCTAGGGAGCGGTGCGGCTTCGCCGTGCCACTTTCCCTAACCCCTGGTTCCTGGCTCCTGGTTCCTCAGTCGTAACTAAACCGTTTCGCGATCAGCATCAGCGCCTGTTCGAGCAGCAGCCCGACGATACCGACGACGAAGATGGCGATGATGATGTGGGCGACGTTGAGGTTGTTCCATTCGTCCCACACCCAGAAGCCGATGCCGACGCCGCCGGTGAGCATTTCGGCGGCGACGATCACCAGCCAGGCCACGCCGATCGCCAGCCGCACGCCGGTCAGCACGTAGGGCAGCACCGCCGGGAACAGGATCTTGGTGAACACCTTGAATTCCGACAGATTCAGCACCCGCGCCACGTTCAAATAATCCTGCGGAATGCGCTGCACGCCGGCGGCGGTGTTGAGCACCATCGGCCAGATGCTGGAAATGAAGATCACCCAGATCGACGCCGGCTCGGCCTTTTGCAGCACCAGGAGCCCGATCGGCAGCCAGGCCAGCGGCGATACCGGGCGCAGGATGCTGATGATGGGCGACAGCATGCGGTTGAGAAAGTCGAAGCGGCCGATCATGAAACCGAGCGGAATGCCGACGGCGGCGGCAAGGCCGAAGCCGATGCCGACCCGGTAAAGGGAGTTGAGAATGTTCCAGCCGATGCCCTGATCGTTGGGGCCGTTGTCATAGAACGGGTCGGAGAACAGCGCCACTGCGGCATCCCAGGTTTCGGCGGGTCCCGGGATACTCTTGCCGCTGTTGGCCACCAGTGCCCACAGCGCGACGAACAGCAGCATCCCCAATAGCGGCGGGATGGCGTTCTTGACGAGACTGGCAGCGCCCTCGATCAGGCGCTTGCCGGATGCGGTCTCGAAATAAGGGGTACGCCGCCTGGGAGCGGCACTGGGCACCTGGACGATATCCGGTCCTGACAGGATATCGTCCAGCTGTTCGCTTGTTGCATTGACTGCGCTCATATCGCACTCCTCAATATTGATTGCGCCGGATGGCTCATGCCGGCGCGTAGGCGGCCTGCTTCATGACGGAGGCGAGGGTGGTGTAGGCCTCGGTCCAGGCGGCCTCCACCGGCGGGGTGAATTGCTCGCCCAGCCCTGTGCCCAGCGTCCATAGCAGGGCGCTGCCCACCGTGTCGTAATGCGCTTCGGTCACGCCGTAGGCGACGTGGCGGCGTCCCAGGTCCTCGATCGCGCCCAGCATGGGCCCGAGCCGATCGAGGCTCATGACGACCGTGTTGATCATCGTCATCAGCTTGCGTCCCTGTTCCGCCATATCCCCCTTGAACAGGGGGCGCAAAGACGGATCGAGTTCGAACAGGCGGCCATAGAACAGCTCGGCAGCGGCCTTCTGGATGGGCAGCACCTGCTGCCAGCTGCTTTTTACCAGTGCGATTTTTTCGGGTGTCATGTCGATTCTCCTTCCTGGGTCAGGCCTTGATCTTGAAGCTGTCGGCGTAGGCCTTGGGGTTCTTGCCGTCCCACACCACGCCGTCGATCAGCTTCGAGGTGCGCATGTCGGACTTCGGCAGCGGCGTCTTGGTCATCGCAGCGGCCTGCTTGTAGATGTCGATGCGGTTGACCTTCTTCGCCACCGCCAGATAGTCGGGGTGATCCTTCAGCAGGCCCCAGCGCTTGTGCTGGGTGAGGAACCACATGCCGTCCGACAGGTAGGGGAAGCCGACGATGCCATTGTTGTAGAACTTCATGTAGTTGGGGTCAGACCACTTCTTGCCGATGCCGTTGTCGTACTGGCCCAGCATGCGGTCTTCGATCGAGTCGAAGTCGGTGTTGACGTATGACTTGGCCGAAATGATCTTGGCCACTTCGGAGCGATTGCTCATGGTGTCGATGTATTTCGACGCGTCGAGAATCGCCGCTACCATGGCGCGCGCGGTGTTGGGATATTGCGCGACGAAGTCGGCGGTGGTGCCGAGCACCTTCTCCGGATGGTCTTTCCAGATTTCCTGCGTGGTGGCGGCGGTGAAGCCGATGTTGTCGCGGTTCGCGCGCGCGTTCCACGGTTCGCCTACGCAGAAGCCGTCCATGTTGTCGACGCGCATGTTGGCGACCATCTGCGGCGGTGGCACGGTGATCACCTTGGCCTGGGTGAAGGGATTGATGCCGTGTGCGGCCAGCCAGTAATACAGCCACATCGCGTGGGTGCCGGTGGGGAAGGTCTGCGCGAAGGTGTATTCCTTCGGTTCGGCCGCCACCAGTTTGGCGAGCGATGCGCCATCGGTCACGCCCTTGGCCTTGAGCTGGTTCGACAGCGTGATTGCCTGGCCATTGTGGTTCAGGTTGGCCAGCACCGCCATGTCCTTCTTCGGGCCGCCGATGCCCATCTGCACGCCGTAGATCAGGCCGTACAGCACGTGCGCGGCATCGAGTTCGCCGTTCACCAGCTTGTCGCGCACTGCCGCCCACGAGGCTTCCTTGGTCGGCGTGATGGTGAGGCCGTATTTCTTGTCGAAGCCCTTCACCGAGGCCATCACCACAGACGCGCAGTCGGTCAGCGGAATGAAGCCGATGTTGAGGTTGGGCTTCTCGGGGGCGTCGGAGCCGGCGGCCCAGGCACCCTGGCGCACGCCGGGCGGCACCATGGCCATGAGGGCGGCGGCGACGGAAATTCCGGTGGTCTTTTTCATGAAATCACGCTTGCTCGGGTCTTGCACAAGGGGTTTGTCCTGGGTGTCGCTCACGGTGTGTTCTCCAAATAAAAAAGGCGTCGCCTTCAGGGCGGACGCCTTTGTCCAGTAATGAAAGAGTTGACGGTCACGCTGAAAGCCACATCGTTGCGACTGTTCAGTTCTGCTGTAGCAACCGTTGTGCCAGCTGGCTGAGTCCCTTGTATTGCAAGGATTTTATTGAAACGGGGCCGGGTCGGGACCGGGGCTGTCCGGTGCGTTCTGCACTCATGCAGTGCATGGTTGTGCTGCAGTGCACCAATCAGGGGGCGTGCATCAGGCCGGTTTTTGCAGAATCTGCCGTGCAATGTCCGCCAGCTTCAGGCCGCGGTCCATCGCGGCGCGGCGCATCTCGCGATACACCTCGGGTTCCGATGCGCCGGTCTGCTTGATCAGCAGGGCCTTGGCCTGGTCGATCAGCTTGCGCTCGCTGAGTTCGAGCCGGGTCTGTTCGAGCTGGTCGTGCAGCGCCTGGAAGGCTTCGAAGCGCGACACCGCCACGTCGAGGATCGGCCGGATGCGCGCCGGGTCGAGTCCGTCCACCACATAGGACGTCACGCCCGCCTGCGTCGCTGCGCGGATCGAATCCGGGCTGCCGTCGTCGGTGAACATCACGATCGGACGCGGACAGTCCTGGTTCACCACGCAGATGTGCTCCAGCGTGTCGCGATCCGGCGAGTCCTGCGCAATGATCACCACGTCCGGACGCAATGCCTGGATCTGTACGTCCAGGCTGCGCGCTGAATTGAGCGTGGCCGTCACCACGCAGCCCGTCGCCTCCAGCGCCGGCACCAGCATCGCCAGCCGGTCAGGCTGGTTTTCAACAATCAGTACGCGCATGTTCGTTTTGGTATCCGATGCTTTACAAAAAAAGGCGGCCTCCGGAGAGGCCGCAAAATCGGAGGAGACTGCCTGAGCAACCTGGCCTTGCGGTTTGGATACTCAATCAGGATATAGCAGGGGGCGTGCCAGCTTCAAGATTGGTTAATTATCAAATGCTTATGTGTTTTTGAAGCGTGCGTGACAGGGGCCGGGGTGTGCCGTTGTGGTGCATGAGGTGGGGAAATGGAATCAAAACGGGGCGCAGATGGGGGCGTCATTGCGAACGTAGCGTAGCAATCCGTCGGTGAGTTGGCGCGAAGCACCTTTAATGGTTAAGCCTTCACAAGACAGCTGACCGTTTGGGGGGGGGACCCCCCGCCAC
>JAIBFE010000278.1 GCA_019459705.1 Thiobacillus sp.
TGATCGAGGCGGCGAGCGTGGGGCGGCCGGTGCTGGAGGGGCCGCACACCTTCAATTTCGAGGAGGCGACGCGGCATGCGATCGAAGCGGGGGCGGCGCTGAGGGAGAACGCCGCCGGCGACCTGCTGCCGAACGCGTTGATGCTGATGAACGATGATGCGGCACGCGCCCGCATGGGCGAGGCCGGCCTGGCCTTCGCCGCGCCCCATCGCGGCGCGGCGGCGCAGGTGGCGCTGCTTATTGCGCCGCTGCTGGCGGACGCAGGTGCTGGTCGATCTCGGCCAGATCCTCGGGGCTGAGCGTGCCGACGGCGGCCTTGAGCGCCAGGGTGGCCAGCAGGTAGGCATAGCGCGCGCCGGCCAGGTCGCGGCGGGCGGACAGCACCTGCTGCTCGGCGTCGAGCACGTCGAGGTTGGTGCGCACGCCGACGTCCAGGCCGAGCTTGGTTGAATCGAGCTGAGCCCTGGTGGAGACCAGCGCCTGTTCCAGTGCCTGCACGCGGGCAATGCCGCTGTTGACGTTGAGCCAGGCCTGGCGGGCCTGCAGGCCGGCTTCGCGGGTGGCATTTTCCAGGTCCTGGCGCGCCTTTTCCTGGTTGGCGTGCGCCTCGCGCACGGGCGAGCTGGTTTGCCCGCCGTGGTAGATCGGCAGGTTGAGTTCCAGGCCGATGCTGGCGATCTTCGTGTCGATCTTCCCGGTGCCAAAGCTCTGGTTGTTATTGATGTTGTAGCCGGCGACGGCGTCCAGCGTCGGATAATGGCCGGCGCGGTTGCGCTCGACCTCCTGGTCGGCAATGGTCTTGGCGATGCGCTGGATCTCGGCCTGCAGGTTGCCGTCGGCGGCGCGCGCGGCCCACTCGTCGAGGGTGCCGGCTTCGGCCTTCAGCAGTTTGTTGTCGACCAGGCTGTCGAGCGTGCCGACCGGCTTGCCGATCAGTTTTTCCAGCGCGCGCAGGCGGATGTTGAGGCTGTTCTGCTCGGCGATTTCCTGCGCCACCGCGAGGTCGTAGCGCGCCTGCGCTTCGTGGGTGTCGGTGATGGTGGCGGTGCCGACCTCGAAGTTGCGCTTGGCGGCGGCGAGCTGTTCGGTGATGGAGGCCTTCTGCGCGTTGATGAAGGCGATGTTGTCCTGCGACTGCAGCACGTCGAAGTAGGCCTGTGCGACCCGCAGGATCAGATCCTGCTCGGCCACCTTCAGTTGCATGTCGGCGATCTTTACCTGTTCCTTGGCCTGTGCGTATTGCACCCAATTCTGCTTGCGGAACAGCGGCTGTGCGGCGTTGATCCCGATGCTGTCGGAGGGGAAAGTGTCTTCCCCGTAGGTGGCATCAACATTCTGGTAGCGCGCATTGCCGCTCACGTTGACGTTGGGCAGCAGCCCGGCGCGGCCCTGTACCGATTTTTCCTGACCGGCCTGATAGGCGGCGCGGGCAGAGGCGTATTGCGCATCGTAGGCCAGCGCGTCGCGGTAGACGTCGGTCAGGTTGGTGGCGTGGGCGGCGGGCGCCAGGGCCAGCGTCAGCGCAAGAAACAGGGGCTTGAGTTGCATGGTGGATCCAGTCCTAATTGTTGTGTCAGTAGCGCGGCATGGCCGGATCGACTTCGTCGGCCCAGGCGGCGACGCCGCCCGACAGGTTGATGACGTCGCCGAAGCCCGCTGTTTCAAGATAGCGCGCCGCGTGATAACTGCGAACCCCATGATGGCAGATGACCACCGTTTCCGCGTCCTTATTCAGTTCGGCCAGGCGCGCGGGCAGTTCGCGCATCGGAATCAGGATCGCACCGGGCAGGCGGCACAGGTTCCATTCCCACGGCTCGCGCACGTCGAGCAGTACCGGCGTGTGTCCGGTCTCGATGTGGGCAGCAA
>JAIBFE010000319.1 GCA_019459705.1 Thiobacillus sp.
GGGCCGGCCGCCGCGGCCCCGGCCGGGGGGCGCCCGGGGGGCGCGGGCGCCGCCGGGCTCGCCGGGGGGCGAATGCCGGAGGGGTCCGCTGTCCAGCGCCCCGCAAGATGGTCCAACAGTTTTCGAAAATCGTCCGGCGCCGCATACAGCACGACAAACGCCGGGAAACCTTCCGGCGTGACGAAGGCATTCAGCGGCCAGCCTGACACGCCGTTGAGGCGCGCCGAAAAATGCTGCAGGGCGTCATCCAGCCCGCTGTTGAGTTCGCGGTCGACCTTGACCGGGATGAAATCACGGTTGAGTTGCGCGGCGATTTGCGCATTCTTGTAGCTTTCACGCTGCATGACGTGACACCAGTGGCAGGCGAAGTAGCCCACCGATACGAACAGCAGCTTGTTTTCGCGCCTGGCGCGGGCGACGGTGTCGGCATTCCATTCCTGCCATGCCACCGGGTCGCCGCCATGCAGCGCCAGATAGGGTGAAGGGTGACCGCCAAGCTGATTGGCGGAACTGGCCGCCCCCGCTGCACCGGGCAGCAGCAGACTCAGCAGCAGACTGGCAACGAATACGCCGCGTTCACACCCGAACATAGGTCCAGCCTTGCTGGAGCCGGGTCACGATTTCGCTGATGGCGGTGGGCGCAGTCTGGGTGGCGGGCAACAGGATGACCTTTTCTCCATCGTTGCGGAGACGGGCAATGGACTGGCCGCACGCAACCCAATGCAGGTTGGCGTGGCGCTGCTTCATGCGTGCCATACGTACTGCGTGCGGGCTGTGCCCCGCACGCAGCAGCTGGATTCCGCGACTGTTCGCAATGACTTCGAGCTGCATTGCCCGCCCCTGCTGCTCTGCCTCGTCCAGCAGGTGCTCGGCCTGGTCCAGCACTGCCCGCATCTTGTCGGGTGCAGCGCTGTCGAGGTGCAGCATGACCCGGTTCGGATCGGCCTCGCGCGCGAGACTGACAGTCTGATAGCCGCCGGGGAGGACGGCAGGCTGTGCAGCCACAACAGTTTGCAGCTCCAGCCCACGCAAGGCCCAGCCGCTGCTCAAACCGGCAAGCAGGATGAGGCAGCTGACAGCGCAACGCTGGATGAACGGGCGCCGGGGCGCAGTCCGCAGCAACCGGCCTGCGGTAACAGGCGGTTCGGCATAGGCCAGCCGCACCATGCTCTGCAGGCTGCGCAGGGCGCAGACGCGCTGCGCCAGTTCCTTTTCATCACGCATCCTTGCGATGAGCGCTTCGCTCTCGGCCACGTCGAGTTCGCCATCGATAAAGGCATGCAGGGTTTCATCCGAAACGGCAGGGTTCATTTCACTCTCCACAACTGCGGCTGGACCGCAGACTGTTGCGTCGCAGGTTCCAGCAAGCTTTTCAGGCCTGCACGCGCACGCGACAGACGACTCATCACCGTGCCGACCGGTATGTCCAGGATTCCGGCCACTTCGGCATAACCAAATTCCTCCAGATCGACCAGCGTCAGAACCTGGCGCTGTCCCAGCGGCAGGCGCGCCACTGCCGCCCGCACGCAGGCGATCACCTGTTCGCGGTTGCAGCACGCTTCGGGCGACTCGGCAGCGGATTCCAGTTCGTCCTGCAGGTCCTCGATATCGTCGAAGTCGCGCCGGCTGCGCAGGTAATCGAGCCAGCAGTGATTCATGATCGACACCATCCAGGCTTTCAGCGACGCCTCATCGCGCAGCTGGGCGCGACGCGTCCAGGCCTTCGACAGGGTTTCCTGCACCAGGTCATCGGCCAGCGCCGCATCGTGGCACCAGGCATAGGCAATGCGATAGAGCACGGGTCGCATCGCCTCGATGCCGGGACGAAACGGGCCAAACAGTAATCGGCTGATCATGGTCATGTTGGGAAGACGGAGGCAGTAGTCCTTTTATTCCAGAAAAATTCATGCCCGGGAATGGAATAAGCGTCCTAGATGGCACGTCATACACTCAGGACTGGCATGAATAAAGCCAGCTTATTCGAAAAGCCAAACAGGAGACTCAACATCATGAAACGCGCCTTCACCCCCATGCTCGCCGCCCTGCTTCTCGCCACCGCCCCCATGGCCGCCAGTGCCGCAGAGGAAAAAGTGGTGTACCACATCAACGACGCCTCCGTCGCCCGCGTCGCCATGAACAATGTGAACAACCACCTCTCTGCCGCTCCTGACGCCAAAATCGTCGTGGTGACCCACGGCAAGGGCATCGATTTTCTGCTCAACGACGCCAAGGACGACAAGGGCGAATTCGCGCCCGTGGTGGCCGGCCTGAAGGAAAAAGGGGTCGATTTCCGCGTCTGCCGCAACACCCTCAAAGCCCGCAAGCTGGAGGATTCCGCCGTCATCATGGAAGCCAAGGTGGTGCCGTCCGGCGTGGCCGAAATCGGCAAACTGCAGGCTCAGGAAGGCTACGTCTACCTGAAGCCCTGAAGCCCCCCCGATCCACTACGCGTTGAAACGCGAGTGGAATCGTATGCCTGAGCCACACATGGCTTGAGCTGTTCGGATTGCGGCCTGTCGCCGCCATCCTTGCCGGCCTGTTGCCGGAAGGTTTGCACACTCTGGGAGGAGTACCCGTGAAAACAAAACGCATCGCTGCCATGCTGGCGGCCTGTCTGCCGTTACCCGTTCAAGCCGCCAACTGGGTAGATGTGATCGCGACCGAGCCGGCCAATGCCCCGGCCATCAAGCCTTTCGGCTTTGTCCAGCCCACCTACACCTATATCGATGCCGACCCGCTGGCGGGCATGGGCGGCCTGGCGGTCAGTACGAACGGCCAGCACCAGATCCAGAACCAGGTGGGGCCGAACTTCGAGAACACGGATCAGCTTCAGTTTCTGCGCGCCCAGTTCGGCCTGCGTGGGCGGCTCACCGACAAGATCAACTATTTTCTGCTGACCGACGTCGGCAACAACCTCACCACCGTCCAGCATCCGCTGATGGTCACCGATGCGTCGATGACCTTCAGCTTCATTCCCGGCGCCAGGATCCGCGCGGGCCTGTTCAAGCTGCCCACAGGCGAAGAAGCCCTGGTCAGCAATCCGGTCGCCTACTCGTATGTCTATTACAGCGCGGTCACCAGTGCCCTGGTGCAGGAAACCTTTTACCGGGATGTGGCAGGCACGCCCGCAGGCTGCGCGGTGATTGCAGGCAACACCACACTGGACTGCGGCATGGCTGTAGCCGGCAACAACGCGTTCCGTGACTGGGGCATTCAGGTGTTCGACAGCTTCAGCAAGAACAACTGGGAGCTGGGCTATGCCGCGATGATCTCCAACGGCAACGAAATCGAAAACATCAGCGACAACAACAGCAGCAAGGACCTCACGGCCCGCCTGCAGCTGTCCTATGTTTTCAAGGGAAAAGGCCCGCTGCGGGAAGACGCCAATGCCTTCATCTGGCGCCAGTCGGGCGAGCGGACCTATGGTGGAACGGACTACGACCGCATCCGCGAAGGCGTGGGCTTCCGCGTGACCAAAGGCCCCTTCCGCACCTCCGGAGAATACATCCGGGCAAAGGGCATGGTGGCAGGCGGGCCCAATCCGCCCGTCGTGCCCGCCAGCGGAGACCTGGAGCCGCCCTACAACCTGAATCTGGCCCCCCGAGGAAAAGCCGATGGCTGGTATCTGGAAGGCGGCTGGCGCTTTCATCCCAAGTGGGAAATCGAGGCCCGCTACGATGAGTTCGACCGTAGCCATGACGACCCGGCCGCACAACGTGTTTTCAGGACCTGGACCCTGGGCAGCCAATACTTCATCAACAAGACCACCCGCCTGACCTTGAACTATGAATGGCGCGAAGCCGAGGTCCCCAATCCTCTGGCCATTACCAACGCCACCCAGCGCAGCAATGCCAACATTGTTGCCGACAATCTGGGCGATCGCATCAGCCTGCAATTAACCTGGAATTTCTAGGCACCAGCAGCTGTCTCCTCCTGCGGCGGCCATCTGGCCGCCATTTTTTTAGGCAGTGCTGATGAAATGCTCGCGGTAGTACTTCAGCTCGTCGATGGATTCGTAGATGTCGGCCAGCGCTTCGTGCTTGTTCGATTTCTTGAATTCCTCGGAGAGCCCCGGACGCCAGCGCTTGGCCAGTTCCTTCAGGGTGCTGACATCCAGGTTGCGGTAGTGGAAAAACGCCTCCAGCTGCGGCATGCAGCGCGCCATGAAGCGGCGGTCTTGGCAGATGGAATTGCCGCACATCGGCGAGGTGCGGGCCGGCACGTGCTGCTTCACGAATTCCAGCATCTGCGCTTCGGCCTCGGCCTCGTTCAGCCGCGAAGCCTTGACGCGGTCGATCAGCCCCGATTTGCCGTGCGTGCCCTTGTTCCAGCTGTCCATCGCGTTCATCACTTCGTCCGGCTGATGCACGACCAGCACGGGGCCTTCGGCCACGGTGTTGAGGTCGGCATCGGTGACGACGATGGCGAGTTCGATGATGCGGTCGGTGTCGGGCGACAGGCCGGTCATTTCCATGTCCAGCCAGAGCAGATGCGTGGGATTGAGCGCCATGAGGATTTCCTGAATTGAACAGGCTGCATTTTCGCATAGACCATGACCGGCGCGGGGTAGCAGAAGGGTCGGCTTGCAGCCATAATCCATGCTTCTTATCCAGGAGGTTTGGCCATGAAAATCCTGATGGTTTTATTTGCTGCTGCAATGCTTTCCGTGAGTGCCCATGCCGCGCCGTTTGCCAAGGGCGACCCCAAGACCGGCCAGACCCTGCACGACAAGGCCTGCGTCAGCTGCCACGCCAACATGTTCGGCGGCGACGGCAGCAGGATCTATACGCGCGCCGACCGCAAGACCAAGAACGCACAGCAGCTGGCAGCCCGCATCTCCGGCTGCAACGCCAACACCGGCGCGGGCTGGTTCCCGGAAGACGAGGCGCATGTCGCCGCCTACCTCAACCAGCAGTACTACAAATTCAAGTAAGGAATTCGCCATGACCACCATCGTCGAAGAGCTCGTCCGCAAAAAATGTGCGCCCTGCGAGGGCGGCGTCGCGCCACTGACCGACGCGCAGATCACACCGCTACTGAAAGGTCTGTCGGGCTGGCAACGCGACGGCGTGAAGATTGCCAAGGAATACAAGTTCAAGGATCACTACCAGGCCCAGGCGTTCACCAATGCCGTAATGTGGGTGTCGCACCGCGAGGACCACCATCCCTATCTGATCGTCGGCTACAACACGGTGAAAGTGGAATTCTGGACCCACGCGATCGGCGGCCTGTCCGAGAACGACTTCATTTGCGCGGCCAAGGTTGATACCCTGCTTGAAATTTAAGATTCCGTTAAAATTCAAGTCTCTAGCCGTTTCGCCCGATAGTTATGGGAATAATCAGACTAGCGGAGAACCACGATCATGAACTGGATGGAAATCATTGGCGCCCACGTCATGTGGAAACAGCGCCTGACCGCGTTTTTGGCAGGCAACAGCACGGAACAGCTTGATCCCGAGACCATCAGGCTGGACGACCGTTGTGCACTGGGAAAGTGGATATACGGTGCGGGGAAAGCCATGTCTGAACTGCCCCGATACGAGGAGGTGCGCGGCTTGCATGCCCAGTTCCACCAATACGCAGCGGATGTGGTCACGCTGCAGCTGAGCGGAAATACGGTCGAGGCCGAGAAACTGCTGCAGGGCGACTATTCCAAACTGTCCGAGAAACTCAAACATCGGCTTATCGGCCTGTCTAGTCAGGTCAAGGCCGCTAGCGACGGAATCCCGCGATTCTGAACACACTCACCGGCCAGGTCGTCGCCGCCTTCAGCCGCCGTTTCATCGTCGACACCCCCGCAGGCAACCTGCCGTGCCAGGTGAAAGGCCGGCACCTGCAGGTGGTGTGTGGCGACCGCGTCCAAGTCCGGCGCGATGGTGAAGCGGGGGTGATCGAGGCGGTGCTGCCGCGCACCAGCCTGCTGTATCGCTCCGACGCGTTCAAATCCAAGGCGATCGCCGCCAACGTCACCCAGCTAGCCGTGGTGGTGGCAGCGCGGCCGAGTTTTTCGATGGAACTGGTGCAGCGCTGCGTCCTCGCCGCCGAGGACCAGGGCATCGCCAGCCTGCTCATCCTGAATAAATCCGACCTGCCGGAAACGCCAGCCGCACGCGAGCGCCTGGCTCTGCTCACCCGCATCGGCTATCCGCTCGTCATGCTGTCGGCACTGACCGACGTGGCGCCGCTGCGCCCGGCCCTGCAGGGTCACACCACGCTGCTGATCGGCCAGTCCGGGATGGGCAAGTCGACGCTGATCAATGCGCTGTTTCCGGACGCCGACGTGCTGACCGCCGAGTACTCGGAAGCGCTCGACAGCGGCCGCCACACCACCACCCACACCCGCCTGCACCGGCTGGATGCCGATTCGGCGGTGCTCGATTCGCCAGGGCTGCAGGAATTCGCGCTGCAGCATCTGGACGCCGGCGCCCTGGCGCATGCCTTCATCGAATTTCGCCCGTTCCTGGGCCAGTGCCGTTTTCGCGATTGCATCCACGAGACCGAGCCGGGCTGCCGGCTGCAGGAAGCGGCGGCGGCCGGCGAAATCGATCCGGCGCGTCTCAAGCTGTTCCAGACCCTGCGCCGACTGCAGCAAAACGCTGCCAGGCGCCTATAAAACAAGCTCGTTCCGCATCCAAGGAGAGCAACCATGAAGGCATTATGGGTTGCGTTGGCTGGCCTGTGCCTGGGGCTCAGCGCATCCGCGCAGGCCGCGGGGAAATGGGTGGCGACACCCTACGCACCGGCCAGGGTCATGTTCGAGTTCTATCTGGATGATCCGCAGAAAATCGGCAGCGCGCTCTACTGGGTGCGCTCGCTGATGAATCCCCTGCAGGCGGCGCCCTACGACTATTCGCCCGAAGACCTGAAAATCGTCGTGGTGATCCACGGCACCGAAATCGTGACGGTGGCGAAAAAGAACGAGGCGAAATACCAGGATGCCGTCGACCGCATGCGTTACTACGCCGATCTCGGGGTGTCGTTCAAGGTGTGCGGCCAGGCCGCCGAGGATTACGGCTACGCGGTGCAGGACTTCCAGGATTTCATCGAGGTGGTACCCAATGCCATCACCGAACTGGCACACTGGCAGCAGCAGGGCTATGCGCTGATCATCCCGCAGATCATGAGCAAGACGCTCAGCATCGAGTCGATCCGCTAGTCTCGACGGAGCTGCTGCCTTATTCGGGCCAGTGCTTGATGTAGCGCTTGAGCAGGCTGTTCTCGAAGTTGGCTTCTTTCAGACAGGCGCGTGCCACGTCATGGAAGGAGATGATGCCGAGCAGACTGTTGCCGTCGAGGATCGGCAAGTGGCCAATGTGCGATTTGGTCATCACGTCGCGCGCGTAATCCACCGAATCGTCGGCGTTGGCCACCACCGGCTCGGTGACCATGATGGTGCTGACTTCGGCATCCTTGAGGTCGCAGCCCTGCTTGACCATGCCCTGGACCACATCGCGCTCGGTCAGGAGGCCCACCATCTCGCCCGCCTTCAGCACCACCAGCGAACCGACACCCAGACTCACCAGCTTGGCAACGGCGCTTTCCACCGAATCGGTCGGTGCAATGCTGTGGATGGCATCGCTCTTGAGGGTGAGGATTTCGCGAATCTGCATGGAAGTCTCCGGGTCGGCTTGGTATGGGGGTAATGATAACAACGACGCTACACAGCAGGCTACAGCCTGACCAGCGCGGCTTCGACCTGCTGGCGTTTGTCGCGGCCGGCCAGCACCTCGACCAGCGCCAGCGCAAAGTCCATCGCCGTGCCGGGCCCGCGCGAGGTCAGAACCTTGCCGTCCTGCACCACGGCCGCGGTGCTGACGATGACGCCGGGCAGCGCGTCGAGAAAACCGGGATAGCTGGTTGCCTGCCTGCCTTCCAGCACTCCGGCCTCGGCCAGCACCATCGGCGCGGCGCAGATGGCGGCGGTGTACTTGCCGTCAGCCGCCATTTTTTTCAGCAATTCAATGATGCGTGCATCGTCCTTCAGGTGCGTTGCGCCCGGCATGCCGCCCGGCAGCACCACCATGTCATAGCTGTCCTGCAGCGCGACGTCGAGCGTGACATCGGGCACCAGCTGCACGCCGCGGCTGGCCTGGACGATGCCGGGCTTGAGTCCGGCGGTCACCACCCCGATGCCGGCACGGCGGAGCAGATCGATGATGGTGACAGCTTCGAGTTCTTCGCAGCCCTCTGCCAGCGGAACCAGTACCTTGGCCATGCTCGCCTCCTGATCAATCAGTCGCGGAAATTCTGGTATTGCAGGGGAAAATCGGTGATGGATTTGCGCACCAGCGCGATGGTGTCCTGCAGCACGTCGCGCTTGGCGCCGGAGACGCGCACCGTGTCGCCCTGAATGCTGGCCTGCACCTTGAGCTTGCTGTCCTTGATGCACTTGACGATTTTCTTCGCCAGTTCGGTCTCGACGCCGGTCTTCACCGTCACGCTGCGCTTGACCTTGTTGCCCGACACCTTCTCGACGCTGCCGATGTCCAGGCATTTCACGTCGACGCTGCGCTTGGCGAGCTTCTGCGCCAGGATATCCTGCACCTGTTCGAGCTGGAAGTCGGTGTCAGCATGCACTGTCAGCACATAATCGGCCTGTTCGACGCGCGCGTCGGAACCCTTGAAATCGAAACGGGTGGACACTTCCTTGTTGACCTGGTCGACCGCGTTGCGCACTTCCTGCTTGTCGACTTCGGACACGATGTCAAAACTCGGCATCCTGATTACTCCTCATCCATCACAAAACACTGTATCGGCAAACCGGTTTCATCATGGAACTCGGCCGCCGCCCTCACCCCCAGCCGCGCCACCGCCTCGGCGTCGAAGGCGGGCGCTCGGTACGCCGCGTACATCGCCCCCCGCGCATAGGGACTGACGCTGCCGTAGGCATAGAATTTCGAGAAATCCTGCACCGTGCGATGCGCCGCCACGCCGAAGATGCCGTGCGGGTTGGCGATCAACACATCCATGCGGCTGGACTCGAGGTCCTCCTCCTTGTCCTCGCCGGTCTGCAGATAGTAATGCTCCTTGAGCGCACCGTGCAGGGTGTTCCATACGCTGAAGATGCTGGCCACCGAATCCAGCTGCGGCGTCTCGTCCAGCGAGGCGAAATAATCCGTCAGAATCAGCTTGAAGGTGGCCGAGCCGGTGACCGCGACGTAGCTGTCGCCGACGCGGATGATCTTCTCGTGGTTCGCCACGTAGTCGGCGGACTCCTTGCCGCCGCCCCACTTCGTCAGCGTGTCGGCCGCGATTGCGATGCGGCCGTCCTTCCTGACGACGGTGACGGTGGTCATGGCCTATTTCGCAATCAGCCGAAGTGGCAGACGTAGTGGTAGGGATCGCCCATCACTTCGATGTCGAAGCTGGAATTGGCCGGCACGTCGAACGACTGCCCAACGCTGTAGGTCTTCCACTCGGTTTCCCCTGCCAGTTTCACCCGGCACGTGCCCGCCACCGTTTCCATGACTTCCGGCGCGCCGGTATTGAAGGTGAGCGTGGACGGCAGGATCACGCCGACCGACTTTCTGCTGCCGTCGGCGAACTGCACGGTGTGCGAGACGCACTTGCCGTCGAAGTACACATTGGCCTGCTTGATGACACTGATGTTGTCGAACTGGGACATGCTTATTTTCTCCGTGCGTCGAGTTTGGCCGCGATGCGCATGCGCAGCGCGTTGAGCTTGATGAAGCCGCCTGCGTCCTTCTGGTCGTAGGCGCCGGCGTCGTCCTCGAAGGTGGCGATGGTCGAGTCGAACAGCGAGTCGGTCTTCGAATCGCGGCCGGAGACGATGACGTTGCCCTTGTAGAGCTTCAGCCGCACCGTGCCGTTGACGTGCTGCTGGGTGTGGTCGATCAGCGTCTGCAGCGCCACGCGCTCGGGCGCCCACCAGTAGCCGTTGTAGATCAGGCTGGCGTAGCGCGGCATCAGATCGTCCTTCAGGTGCGCGACTTCACGGTCGAGCGTGATCGACTCGATCGCGCGGTGCGCCTTCAGGAGGATGGTGCCGCCGGGGGTTTCGTAGCAGCCGCGCGATTTCATGCCGACGTAGCGGTTCTCGACCAGGTCGAGCCGTCCGATACCGTGCTTGCCGCCGATCTCGTTCAGCTTCGCCAGCACTTCGTGCGCGCGCATGCCGACACCGTTGATCGCGACGACATCGCCTTTCGCGTAGGTCAGTTCGATGTATTCGGCCTGATCCGGCGCCTTTTCAGGCGACACGGTCCAGCGCCACATATCCTCTTCGGCCTCGGCATTCGGGTCTTCCAGATGGCGGCCTTCGTAGGAGATGTGCAGCAGGTTGGCGTCCATCGAATACGGCGAGCCGCCCTGGCGGTGCTTCATGTCGATGGGGATGCCGTGGGTCTCGGCGTAGGCGAGCAGCTTCTCGCGGCTCAAAAGATCCCACTCGCGCCAGGGCGCGATCACCTTGACGTCGGGCTTCAGCGCATAGGCGCCAAGTTCGAAGCGCACCTGGTCGTTGCCCTTGCCAGTGGCGCCGTGGCAGATGGCGTCGGCGCCGGTTTCGTTGACGATCTCGATCAGGCGCTTGGCGATCAGCGGCCGCGCGATCGAGGTGCCGAGCAGGTATTCGCCCTCGTACACGGTATTGGCGCGGAACATCGGAAAAACGAAATCACGCACGAACTCCTCGCGCAGGTCGTCGATGAAGATCTGCTCGGGCTTGATGCCTAACTGCAGCGCCTTGGCGCGCGCCGGTTCCAGTTCCTCGCCCTGGCCGAGGTCGGCGGTGAAGGTCACCACCTCGCACTGGTAGGTGTCCTGCAGCCATTTCAGGATGACCGAGGTGTCGAGGCCGCCGGAATAGGCCAGTACAACTTTCTTGATGTCGTTCATGGTGTGGGTATTCAGTGGGTGGAACCGGATGTGTTCTTGTCGATGATCTCGACCTGACCGGGGAAGCCGCCGATTTTCAGGATGTCGAGGTTGGTGGCGAGGCTCGCCTTCTCGATCT
>JAIBFE010000320.1 GCA_019459705.1 Thiobacillus sp.
GTGTACTTTGGCCATGATTTACAAACCCTGATGTGCGGCGATGGCGGCGGCGATGGCGGCGGCCATCACTTCCGGCGGTTTATTTTCGGTGTATTGGGTGAGTTCCGGGTGTTCGTCGACAAAGCTGGTGTTGAAGCGCCCGCTGCGGAACTCGGGGTCCTTGAGGATTTCCTGGTAATAGGGAATCGTCGTTTTCACGCCATACACCAGCATGTCGTCGAGTGCGCGGCGGCCGCGTGCGATGGTCGCTTCCCAGTTCAGATTCCACACCGTGAGCTTGGCGCACATGGAATCGAAGTAGGGCGGAATCACGTAGTCGGTGTAGATTGCGGCGTCGACCCGCACCCCGGGGCCGCCCGGCGAATAGTAGCGCGTGATGCGGCCGAGGCTGGGCAGGATTTCGTTTTTCGGGTCTTCGGCGTTGATGCGGAATTCGATGGCATAGCCACGATGCGTGATTTCGTCCTGCTTGTACTGCAGCGGCAGGCCGGAGGCAATGCGGATCTGCTCCTGCACGATGTCGACGCCGGTGATGGTTTCGGTGATCGGATGCTCGACCTGCAGCCGGGTGTTCATTTCCATGAAGTAGAACTGGTTGTCCTGGTCGAGCAGAAACTCCACCGTGCCGGCGTTGACGTAGCCTACCGATTTGGCGGCGCGCACCGCCAGCTTGCCGATGTATTGCCGCTGCGCCTCGGTCAATTGCGGGCTCGGCGCGATTTCGATCAGTTTCTGGTTGCGCCGCTGGATCGAGCAGTCGCGCTCGAACAGGTGAATCACGTTGCCCTGGGTGTCGCCCAGGACCTGCACCTCGATGTGCTTGGGACGCACCACGCATTTCTCGACGAAGACCTCAGGTTTGCCGAAGGCCTTGCTGGCTTCCGACACCACGCGGTCGTAGTTCTTCAGCAGGTCTTCCTCGCTGTCGCAGCGGCGGATGCCACGCCCGCCGCCGCCGTTGGTGGCCTTGAGCATGACCGGATAGCCGATCTTGTTGGCCAGGGTGCGCGCTTCCTCGACGTTTTCCAGGTTGTGGTCCGAGCCGGGTACCACCGGAATGCCGGCCGCGATCATGGCATTGCGCGCCTGGATCTTGTCGCCCATGCTGCGGATGACCTCGGGCGAGGGGCCGATGAAGCGGATGCCGCGACGCGCGCAGATGGTGGCGAGGTCGGGGTTTTCGGACAGGAAGCCATAGCCTGGATGCAGTGCGTCGCAGCCCGAGGCGGCCGCCAGGTTGACCAGCGTGTGCGCGTTCAGGTAGCCCAGAATCGGATCCTTGCCGATATGGTAGGCCTCGTCGGCCTTTTTCACGTGGAGCGCGTGGCGGTCGGCGTCGGTATAGATGGCGACTGACTTGATACCGAGCTCGGCACAGGCACGAACAATGCGGACGGCGATCTCGCCCCGGTTGGCGACCAGTATTTTTTTAAGCATGGGCTCGGCTGACCTTAATCCTTACGGCAGGGCTGTTGGGATGGCAGGGGTTTCTTTGACAAAAAGAACGCGAAATCATATCATTGCGGGCTAATGTTTAACCGGGCGCGTCGTCATGCTTCAGGCTGTTGAGGTCGATCCATGGCGTTTTTGCAGGGATGGCCAGTCTTGGGAGACGCGGTCGGAAGTGGCTGAATTCCCGCGACTTGCCCATGAATTTACGCAAGGCACGCTGTTCTGTCGAGTTGTTGGGCGGAAGGATCAGCGGGGTAGTCTGTCGCTGCAGTTGTCAATCAGCGGTGAAGTGGGACTGACCTGCCAGCGCTGCCTGGGCAGCATGCCTTATACGGTCTAGGTGGCGCGCACGCTTTCCCTCGCGCGAAACGAAGCCGAGCTGGAACGGCTGGATGCGTTGCCTGACAGTGACGCGATCCAGGCGGGCGAGACCTTGAGTCTGGTCGAACTGGTTGAGGATGAAGTGTTGTTGAGCCTGCCGCTGGCAGCGATGCACGCAGAAGGTGAATGCCCCGATACTGGGGTGCACGAAATTTTTAAGGAGTAAGAAATGGCAGTCCAGCAGAACAAGAAATCCCCGTCCAAGCGTGGCATGCACCGCTCGCACGACTTCCTGACCAACCCGCCGCTGGCCGTCGAGCCGACCACGGGTGAAGCGCATCTGCGTCACCATATCAGCCCCAACGGCTTTTATCGTGGCCGCAAAG
>JAIBFE010000335.1 GCA_019459705.1 Thiobacillus sp.
CAAGCGCGGGGTCGATACCAGGATTGCCGAGCGCCTGTTCGACCTGATGGAGAAATTCGCCGAATACGGCTTCAACAAGTCGCACTCGGCGGCCTACGCGCTGGTGGCGTATCACACCGCCTGGCTCAAGGCCTACTATCCGGCCGAATTCATGGCGGCGACGATGTCGTCGGAAATGTCCGACACCGACAAGGTGCGGGTGTTTTACGAGGACTGCCGCGCCAATGGACTGACGATGCTGCCGCCTGACATCAACCTGTCCGGCTATCGCTTCAATCCTGTCAGCAAGACCGAAATCCGCTATGGTCTGGGCGCGATCAAGGGCAGCGGCGAGGCGGCCATCGGCGCCATCGTCGCCGAGCGTGAAGCCAACGGCTCCTACAAGGGCCTGTTCGACCTGACGCGACGGGTCGACAAGCGCTATCTCAACCGCCGCGTGCTCGAAGCGCTGGTAAAGGCGGGCGCGTTCGACAGCCTCAATGCGCACCGTGCCAGCCTGATGGCCTCGGTCGGTGTAGCCCTGGAAACCGCCGATCGCGCGGCGAGAAGCGGTGGTCAGGTGGGCCTGTTCGGCGAAGTGCTCGACGGCGGCGGCGAGGATCTGATCGATGTACCGCACTGGCCCGAGCAGGAAAAACTGCTGCAGGAAAAATCCGCGCTCGGCTATTTCTTCAGCGGCCATCCCTTCACCTCGTATCTGGCCGAGGTGTCCAGCTTCGCCAAAAAGCAGCTCGACAGCCTGGAACCCTCACGCGACCCGGTGATGCTGGCCGGCATCGCTGTCTCGCTGCGCACCCAGATGACGCGCCGCGGCAAGATGCTGATCCTGCTGCTGGACGACGCGACGGCGCAAATCGAGGTGGTGATCTTCAACGAACTGTACGAACAGAACAGGCATCTGCTGAAGGACGACGCCCTGCTGATCATCGAGGGCAAGGTCAACCGCGACGACTATTCCGGCGGTGTGCGGGTGACGGCGGAGCGGATCTACGACCTGGCCGGGGCGCGCACCCGCTTTGCCCAAGGGCTGCGGCTGGCGTGCAATGGCCAGTCAAGCGGCCGCAAGCTGGCCGAACTGCTCGCGCCCTACAAGGTGCAGGAAGGGGGGTGCCCGGTGTGGGTTGAGTACCGCACCCCCCATGCCGGTTGCCGGGTGCGGCTCGGCGAGGACTGGCGGGTGCGGCTGGATGACCGCCTGCTCGAATCGCTGGGCGGCTGGCTCAAGCCCGAAGCGGTCAACGTCATTTACTGATTGGATGCGATTGGTAAAAAACTACCAATTCCAGGCTTTTGGGCAACAAAGTGTTGACATGAATTACATAATATTAGATTATTCTAATAACACTGAGGTCGCCGCAATGGCACTTGGTGTTGTCTCCTCCAATCCTCCTCCTTTGGTGGATACTCTGCCCGGCTCTTGACTGAGCTGGGCATTTTTTTGCCTGGAATTCGGCGGCACCTAGTCGGTCCGCTTGTCGAAACCCGTATAGAGGCCCTGGGCGTCGCTCAGGTCGATGCGCTCAACCCGCGCCATTGGTGGGCCGCGTCGGGCCCAGGCAATGAGCGAGTCGATGGCTTCGTCCGGGCCCTGGATCACGGCTTCGACCGAGCCGTCGGGCGAGTTGCGCACCCAGCCGGCAACGTTCAGCCGTTCGGCTTCCATCCGCATCGATTCGCGAAACCATACGCCCTGCACGCGGCCATGGATCCGCAGGTGCAGCGTCTTCATGGCGGTTTACTTCACCTTCATGCCCGGCTGTGCGCCGCTGTCGGGCGACAGGATGAAGAGGCCGGGCGCGTCGCCGGAGGCGGCCAGTACCATCCCCTCGCTCATGCCGAACTTCATCTTGCGCGGCGCGAGGTTGGCGACCATCACGGTGAAACGACCCACCAGCGCGTCCGGCGCATAGGCCGACTTGATGCCGGCGAACACCTGGCGCGTACCAAGCTCGCCAAGGTCGAGCGTCAGCCGCAGCAACTTGTCGGCGCCCTCGACGTGTTCGGCATTGGCGATACGCGCGATGCGCAGGTCGATCTTCGCGAAGTCGTCGATGCTGATGGTGTCAGACACTGGCGTGGCGGCGGCCGGCTGCGCGGCGTGCGCCTGGGCTTCGGCATGGCGCACCGGTGCGGGGGCTGGGGTGGGCTCGAGGTTCTGCTTGTTGGCGTCTACCATGGCTTCGATGGCTTTGGGGTCGATACGGGTCATCAGGTGGCTGTACTCGTTGATGCGGTGACGGATGAACAGGCTCTGGGCATCTTCCCAGACCAGCGGCGGGACGTTGAGGAAGGCTTCGACCTGCTCGGCCAGTTTCGGAAGCACCGGCTTCAGGTACAGGGTCAGCAGGCGGAAGCAGTTCAGCGCGACCGTGCAGACTTCATGTAACCGATAAACCGCTTCGGGCTTCTTCGCCAGTTCCCAGGGTTTTTCGTCGGCCACATACTGGTTGGCGCGGTCGGCCAGCGCCATGATTTCGCGCAGGGCCCTGGAATAATCGCGCGCCTCGTAATGCGCTGCGATCGTGCCGGCCGCGGCCTGGAAGTCGCCGATCAGTTCGAGGTTGGCGACGCCGTCGGCGAGCTTGCCCTCGAAGTTCTTGTGGATGAAGCCGGCGGTGCGGCTGGCGATGTTGATGAACTTGCCGACCAGATCCGAATTCACCCGCGCGACGAAGTCATCGAGGTTGAGGTCGATGTCCTCCGTCGAGCCGTTGAGCTTGGCCGCGTAGTAGTAGCGCAGCCACTCGGGATTCAGCTTCTGCGCGAGGTAGCTTTCGGCGGTGATGAAGGTGCCGCGCGACTTCGACATCTTCTGCCCGTTGACGGTCAGGAAGCCGTGCGCGTACACCGCGGTCGGCAGCCGGTGCCCCGAGTACTTCAGCATCGCCGGCCAGAACAGGGCATGGAAATACAGGATGTCCTTGCCGATGAAGTGCACCAGTTCGGTCTTGGATTCCGCGCCCCACCAGGCTTGGAAATCGAGGCCGTTGTCCTTGGCGTATTTGGCGAAGCTCGCCATGTAGCCCACCGGCGCATCCAGCCACACATAGAAATACTTGCCCGGCGCACCGGGAATCTCGAAACCGAAGTAGGGCGCGTCGCGGCTGATGTCCCAGTTGTTGAGGCCGGAGGCGAACCACTCCTGCATCTTGTTGGCCGCTTCGCTCTGCAGCGCGCCCGAGGTCGTCCACTCGCGCAGGAAGGCCTCGCACGCGCCGAGCTTGAAGAAGTAATGCTCGGAATCCTTGTGCACAGGGGTTGCGCCCGACACCGCCGACACCGGGTTCTTCAGTTCGGTCGGGCTGTAGGTGGCGCCGCACACTTCGCAGTTGTCGCCGTACTGGTCCAGCGCGCCGCACTTGGGGCATTCGCCCTTGATGAAGCGGTCCGGCAGGAACAGGTTCTTCACCGGATCGAACAGCTGGGCGATGGTTTTCACCTCGATCAAGCCGGCTTCCTTCAGGCGCAGGTAGATGGTGGACGCCAGCTCGCGGTTCTCGTCCGAGTGTGTCGAGTAGTAGTGATCGAAGCCGATGTGGAAGCCGGCGAAGTCGCGCGTGTGTTCGTCCCACACTCGGCCGATCAGCGTATCCGGCGTGATGCCTTCCTTTTCCGCGCGCAGCATGATGGCGGTGCCGTGGGTGTCGTCGGCGCACATGTAGCGGCAGTCGTGGCCGCGCATTTTCTGGAAACGCACCCAGATGTCGGTCTGGATATATTCGACCAGGTGGCCGAGATGGATACTGCCATTGGCGTAGGGCAGGGCGGAGGTGACGAGGATCTGGCGGGACATGTAATTAATAAAGCCGGGCGAATACCCAATGGGCACAAGAGCCCGCCATTTTACCGGCTAGAAGCGCGAGCCGGGCTGTTTCAGAAACTCAAGTTCTTCAGGCGTGGACGCGCGGCCCAGAATGTCATTGCGATGCGGGAAGCGGCCGAAGCGTGCAACCACGTCGCGATGCTTGCGTGCGTAATCCAGATAATTGTCGAATAGCGCGCGCTCGTCGGCGGCCGCTGCGCGTGCCAGTTTTTCATACAGGGCCACGGATCGCTCCTGCAGGTCGAGAGACTCGGCGTGCTCCAGCGGCAGGTACAGAAACACACGCTCGATCGGGGCCAGTTGCCGGTCTTCGTCCGCCGTCAGCGCGGCGAGGCTCAAGCCCAGGGCCTGCGGATCGGTGGCGAAGGCCTGCGGCCGGTCGCGGTGAATGTGATGCGGAAACTGGTCGAGCACGATCACCAGCGCCAGCCGTCCACGCGGCGTGGTGGTCCAGTGATCGAGTTGGCCGGCAGCTGCGGCCAGAAGCGTGGCAGTAAAACGGTCGATGACCGCCTGGTCGTTTGCCGGCGACTTGCCGAACCACAGCTTGCTTTGCCGTCCGGCGACCTCGGTCGCACTGCCCGGCGAGCCGAACCAGAAGGCGAGCACGCTTTCAGCTTCAGCCTGGTCGTCCATGGCCGGGTCGATCAGAAAATGTCGTCTGGCAGGTCGTTGTGCGACCCGTCGCAGAACGGCTTGTCCTTGGTGTGCTTGCAGTTGCACAGCCACACCGTGGTTTTTTCCTTGATGACGAAAGCCTGGGGCTCCATGCCGGTGCCTTCGTGGGAGCCGTCGCAGAACGGCTGCGTCATCGAGCGGCCGCACGAACACCACCAGTATTCACCGGGTTCGAGTTCGAGCTCGGCGGGATTGCGGTCGTACACAACGGGTTCGGACATGCTTCGCTCCTGCGCAAAAGGGGCCATTCTAGTCGCATCGGGCACTTTGAAATCCTTACGGTTTTTGTGCCCATTCCGCCGGCGCGCAGTGCAATCGAACCCGGTCGGGAAGGCTTTTACGGAGTTTGCGTCAGCAAATCGTGAACCATGCGCCGGAACATCTGCACCACGACATCCCGGTCGAGCCCGGGGTTGCGGATGATGCGAATCCGCAGGCCCTCGAACATGGCGGCGAGCGCCTCCACCATGCCGGCGAGAGTGGCCTCGCTGTCCTGGTGGCCTGCGGCCTGACGCTGGGCGCGGAGGGTTTCGGCGAGGCTGTCGCGACACGCCTGGTCGGCGGCGCGCACGATGTCGGCGATATGGGGATTGCGCGCGGCTTCGGCAAGGATTTCGAGCTGGAGACCGGCGGCGCTCGGGTCGAGGTTGTGTTCAACGCCTTCGATGGCACGCTCGACCATCGCGGTCTTGACGTCGCGCGCCGAGCGCATTTCGGCGGTCAGCGTCAGCGCGCGTTCAAGATCCTGCGCGACGATGTCGGCAATGATCGCTTCCTTGTTTTCGAAGTAGTGATAGATGTGGCCGGTGCTCATGCCGGCCGCTTTCGATATCTGCGCGATGCTGGTGCCGTGGAAGCCGTGCTGGCGGAAGCAGCTGGCGGCCGCGGCGCGAATCTGGGCGCGGCGCGCTTCGGCGCGCGGGGCTTCGGTCGTGTGGTCGATGGCGACTGGCATGCTATACCTCCGGTCAGGGTGCTCAGGCGTTTATGGGGTGCGTAATGCTTGCACTTGAGCGAATTCTAATATAGATTGAACATTCATTCTATAATAATGCGTTCAGGTTGTTTTGAACGATTCGATTTTTGGGTCGTCTCGTCCGGGATGGACGAGGGGATCACACCCAATTTCAAGAGGCTATCCATGCAGACCCACCGCACGCTGATGTTCAAACCCCTAGGCCTCGCATTGGCTGGCATGTTTCTCCTTTCTGCCTGCAGCGGAAATGAGCAGCAGAATGCCGCGCCGGGTGCCGGGGGACCGGGCGCGCCGGTTGTCACGGTGGTGACGGTGGCGTCAGAGGCTGTCGCGGTGGCAACCGAACTGCCCGGGCGCACCTCGCCCTACCTGATTGCTGAATTGCGGCCGCAGGTGACCGGCATCGTCAAGCAGCGCCTGTTCAGGGAAGGCGGCGAAGTCAAGGCCGGCCAGGTGCTGTACCAGATTGATCCGGCCACGTATCAGGCAGCTTACGACAGTGCCCGGGCCAACAAGGCGCGCGCTGAGGCGAATCTTTACGCGGCGCGGCTGAAAGCCGGGCGTTACGCCGAGCTGGTGAAGATCGAGGCGGTGAGCAAGCAGGCCAATGATGAAGCGGATGCTGCGCTCAAGCAGGCACTGGCTGACGTCGGGGCAGCGAAGGCTGCGCTCGACAAGGCGCATATCGATCTCGCCTTCACCCGTGTCGCCTCGCCGATCGCGGGACGCATCAGCCGTTCGGCGGTGACGCCGGGGGCGCTGGTAACCGCCAACCAGGCTGCGACGCTTGCCACCGTGCAGCAACTCGATCCAATTTATGTCGACCTGACGCAGTCCAGCACCGAACTGTTGCGCATGAAGCGCGATGTCGAATCCGGCAAGCTGCAGCGTTCCAGCGGCAACACCGTACCCGTGCAGCTGGTGCTGGAAGACGGCAGCGTCTATGGTGCCGAAGGCAAGCTGGCATTTTCCGAAGTGACGGTCGACGAAGGAACCGGCAGCGTGACGTTGCGGGCGATCTTCCCCAATCCGGCAGGCGAATTGCTGCCCGGCATGTATGTGCGCGCGCGGCTGACGCAGGGCGTGAACCGTGATGCCATCCTGGTGCCGCACGCAGCGGTCAGCCGAACGCCACGCGGCGAGGCGCAAGTGATGGTGGTGAACGCCGAGAACAAGGTCGAGCCGCGCACCGTCAAGGCGGAGCAGTCGATCAGCGACAAATGGGTGGTGACCGAAGGCCTGGCGGCAGGCGACCGCGTCATTGTCGAAGGACTGCAGAAGGTGAAGCCAGGTGCGCCGGTACAGGCGCAGGAAGCGGGTTCCGCGCCTGCCGCACAGGCGCCCGCAGCGGCTGCGGCGAAGAGGTAAGCAGCGCCATGGCCGGCTTCTTCATCGACCGTCCCATCTTCGCGTGGGTCATCGCCATCGTCATCATGCTCGCCGGCGGCCTGTCCATCCTGACGCTGCCGGTGTCGCAGTACCCGGCGATCGCGCCGCCCGCCATCGCCATCAACGCCACCTATCCCGGCGCCTCGGCGAAGACGGTGGAAGACTCGGTCACCCAGGTCATCGAGCAGAAGCTCACCGGGCTGGACAACCTGCTCTACATGAGCTCGCAGTCGGACTCCTACGGCCGCGCCACGGTGACGCTGACCTTCGACGCCGGCACCGACCCCGACATCGCCCAGGTGCAGACGCAGAACAAGCTGCAGCTCGCGATGCCGCTGCTACCGCTGGCGGTGCAGCAGCAGGGCGTGCAGGTGGTGAAGTCGGCGCGCAACTTCCTGATGGTGATCGGCTTCGTCTCCAAGGACGGCAGCATGACGCGGACCGACCTCGCCGACTTCCTCAATTCGACGGTGCAGGAGCCGCTGTCGCGCGTCACCGGCGTCGGCGAGGTTCAGGTCTTCGGCGCCCAGTACGCGATGCGCATCTGGGTCGACCCCGACAGGCTGAACAAGTACCAGCTCACGCCGGGCGATGTCGAGAACGCGATCCGCGCGCAGAACAACCAGGTGTCGGCGGGCCAGCTCGGCGGCACGCCGGCCGTCTCGGGGCAGGGCTTCACCGCGTCGATCACCGCGCAGAGCCGTCTGCAGACCGTGGAAGAGTTCGAGCGCATCCTGCTCAGAAGCTCGGAACAGGGTGGCGAGGTGCGCCTGAAGGACGTCGCCCGTGTCGAGATCGGCGCCGAGAACTATGGCGTCGTCGGCCGCTTCAACGGCCAGCCCGCCTCGGGCGTCGGCATCAAGCTCGCCGCCGGCGCCAACGCGCTCGATACCGCCGAAGCGGTGAAAGCCCGGCTGGAGCAGATGAAGTCCTACTTTCCGCCGGGCGTCGAGGTGGTGGTGCCGTACGACACCACGCCCTTCGTCAGGATCTCCATCATGAACGTGGTGCAGACGCTGGTCGAGGCGATCATCCTGGTGTTCCTGGTGATGTACCTGTTCCTGCAGAACTTCCGCGCCACGATCATCCCGACGATCGCCGTGCCGGTGGTGCTGCTCGGCACCTTCGGCGTGATGGCAGCCTTCGGCTTCTCGATCAACACGTTGACCATGTTCGGCCTGGTGCTGGCGATCGGCCTGCTGGTCGACGATGCCATCGTGGTGGTGGAAAACGTCGAGCGCATCATGAGCGAGGAAGGCCTGTCGCCGAAGGAGGCGACCAAGAAGTCGATGGGCCAGATCACCGGCGCGCTGGTCGGCATCGGCCTGGTTCTGTCGGCGGTGTTCGTGCCGATGGCCTTCTTCGGCGGTTCCACTGGCGTCATCTACCGCCAGTTCTCGATCACCATCGTCGCGGCGATGGCGCTGTCGGTGCTGGTGGCGATCGTCTTCACGCCCGCGCTGTGCGCGACGATGCTGAAGCCGGTCGAGAAGGGCCACGGCCACGGCGAGGGCGGCTGGTTCTCCGGATTCTTCGGCTGGTTCAATCGCATGTTCGACCGCAACGCCCGGCGCTACGAGTCGGCGGTGGGAAAGATCCTCGGCCGCAGCGTGCGCTTCCTGGCGATCTATGTCGCGATCATCGGCGTACTCGCGCTGCTGTTCCTGCGCCTGCCGACTTCCTTCCTGCCGGAAGAGGACCAGGGCGTGATGTTCACCCAGATCATCCTGCCGCCCGGCGCGACCCAGGAGCGCACCGTCGAGGTGCTGAAGAAGGTCGAGCACCAGTTCCTCGTGAACGAGAAGGATAGCGTGCGCTCGATCTTCACCGCCGCCGGCTTCAGCTTCGCCGGCCAGGGCCAGAACATGGGCCTCGGCTTCGTCGGCATGAAGGACTGGAGCGAGCGCAAGGAACCCGGGCAGGACGTGAAGTCGGTCGCCGGACGCGCGATGGGGGCGTTCTCGCAGATCCACGAGGCGATGGTGTTCGCCTTCGTGCCGCCGGCGGTGCTCGAGCTCGGCACCGCAAGCGGCTTCAACGTCCAGTTGCAGGACCGCGCCGGCCTCGGCCACGACGCGCTGATCGCGGCGCGCAGCCAGTTCCTCGGCATGGCGTCGCAGGACAAGCGACTGGTCGGCGTGCGCCCCAACGGCCAGGACGACGTCGCCGAGTACCAGCTCGACATCGACCACGCCAAGGCCGGTGCGCTCGGCGTCTCGGTGGCGGACATCAACGACACGCTTTCCACCGCCTGGGGCGGCACCTACGTCAACGACTTCATCGACCGCGGCCGCATCAAGAAGGTGTACCTGCAGGCCGCCGCCGACGCGCGCATGAAGCCTGAGGATCTCGCCAAATGGTACGTGCGTAACAAGGCGGGCGGGATGGTGCCGCTGTCGGCGTTCACCACCGCGCACTGGACCTACGGCTCGCCGCGGCTGGAGCGCTTCAACGGCCAGCCGTCGCTCGAGCTGCAGGGCCAGGGCGCGCCCGGCCTGTCGTCGGGCGACGCGATGGCGGCAGTCGAGGAGATCATCGCCAAGCTGCCGTCCGGCATCGGCTACGAGTGGACCGGCACCTCGTTCGAGGAGCGCCGTTCCGGCTCGCAGGCACCGGCCCTCTACGCGCTGTCACTGCTGGTGGTGTTCCTCTGCCTTGCCGCGCTGTACGAGAGCTGGTCGGTGCCGTTCGCCGTGATGCTGGTGGTGCCGCTCGGCGTGCTCGGCGCGCTGCTCGCCGCCACCGGCCGCGGGCTGTCGAACGACGTCTACTTCCAGGTCGCCCTGCTCGCCACCATTGGCCTGTCGTCGAAGAACGCGATCCTGATCGTCGAATTCGCCAAGGCGCAGATGGAGCAGGAGGGCAAGGACCTGATCACCGCGACGCTCAACGCGGTGCGCATGCGTCTGCGTCCGATCCTGATGACCTCGCTCGCGTTCGGCTTCGGTGTGCTGCCGTTGGCGATCGCCAGCGGCGCCGGTTCGGGTGCGCAGAACGCCGTCGGCACCGGCGTGCTCGGTGGGACCCTCGCCGGCACCGTGCTCGGCCTCTTCTTCATCCCGCTGTTCTACGTGGTGATCAAGCGGATATTCAAGGACAAGCCGCAGGCGGATAGCGCAGTGCCCGCTGCCCCGCAGGAGCTCAAGTGATGACCCCGTTACGCACCCTGACCCTTGCCCTGGCCGCCGCCCTGGCGAGCGGCTGCACGATGATCCCGGAATACCAGCGCCCTGCGGCGCCGGTGCCGGCAAGCTTCCCGAATAATGAAAGCGGCGTGTCCCCGGCAGCCGCGGCGACACCCGCCGACGCCATCGCCTGGCACGACTACTTCGCCGACGACCGTCTGCGCGAGGTGATCACGCTGGCACTCGCCAACAACCGCGACCTCCGCGTCGCCGCGCTCAACATCGAGAAAGCGCGTGCGCAATACCGCATCCAGCGCGCCGACCTGTTCCCCGCGATCGGCGCTACCGGCAGCCAGAACGCACAGCGCCTGCCGGGCGACCTCACGTCCAGCGGCGAGGCCGACATCAGCCGCAGCTACAGTGCCACCATCGGCTTTTCCGCCTACGAGCTGGATTTCTTCGGCCGCATCCGCAGCCTCAACGCGCAGGCGCTGGAGCTTTACCTTGGCACCGAGGACGCGCGCCGCAGCGCGCAGATCAGCCTGGTGGCCGAAGTTGCCAGCATCTGGTTGACGCTCGCGTACGACAGGGAACGCCTGGTTCTGGCGCGCAACACCCATGAAACACGGCTGAAGTCCCACGATCTGATCCGCCGCAGTTCCGAAGCCGGTGCGGTCTCGGCGCTCGACGTGCACCAATCGCAGCTGCTGCTGCAAAGCGCGCGTGCCGACGTTTCGCGTTTCAGCAGCTTCGTCGCGCAGGACGAGAATGCGCTCGCGCTCGTCGTTGGCGCACCGGTGCCCGCCGATCTGCTGCCCGCCACGCTCACCGACACGGTCAGTGCCGTGGCCGAATTGCCTGCGGGCGTGCCTTCCGAGGTGCTCACCCGCCGCCCCGACATCCTGCAGGCGGAGCGCAGCCTGCGCGCGGCCAATGCCAGCATCGGCGCCCCCCGCGCGGCCGTAATTTCCAGCAAAAGCCAGACACCCCCCCCCGGTAACGCCCACCACCCCCAGGCCGGACGTTTAAGGGG
>JAIBFE010000345.1 GCA_019459705.1 Thiobacillus sp.
GTAGGGGCTGGAACGCACGCCCGCCAGCTTGACGCCGGCCTCGGCTTCGGGCGCCGCGCCCAGAATGGCACCGGCTGTCAACGCGCCCATGCCCTGCATGAAATGGCGGCGTTCGCGGTAAATCTCGGGCGGCGTGATTTCGGACGAAGGGATGTCGCTTGCTTGGCGTATCAGCATGGCTCAAATCTCAGGGAAGAATGATGGTCTGCAACGTTGCAGGGCCTGATTCATATAGTCACTACGCGGTGGAGTCTGGAAGCAGATTTCTTCGGCTTGCTCCTCGTTTCATGAGGAGCGTTCAATTGCTGGTGGGCCGCTTCCGCCACCTTCAACAAATCTGCTCTGCCCAGGTTACCGGACAACACATACCCCGTGCCGTCATCAATCCAGTAGAAGGCATTGACCTCCCTTTCTTGGGCGAACTCGAAGGATCTGCTCTTGTCGTAACCCATTTCCTGGGTTTTGACATACAGCGTCAATCGTCGCCCAACACCGTCCTCGTACATGAACTGAGCGGCCGGACCATGAGTCCCGGCCAACAAGCGGCCGCCCATCAAGGTGAACCCGGCCGTGTCCAGCTTCGGGGCCCTGAGGTTCATGCCCAGGCGCCTGGAAAGCCATGCCTCCAAATGGTCTTCATTGCTGGCCTGAATCTCCACGGGATGAGTGACTTCGCTTGCATAGGTGACGTAAGCGACAGCAGCGTGCCGAACCATGGGTGGCATGTCGTTTTGTGGAAGCGCGCGCTGCATCTGCCATCCCAGGACCACTCCCAGTGAAAGCCAAGCGGCGGTGAGCGCGTAGGAAGCTGACTTCCAGCCGCCGACCGGAGACGCCGGCACAAGGATGCCAAGCGCCCGGCCACGCCCAAGGAAACGTTTGGACAGGTCGCGAATCCTTGCCCGGATATTGGCAAGCCTGATACGTGACAAGGGGGACGCAGATTCAGCCGGCGTGTTGAAACACGCCAGCAAACGGTCGGGTATTTTCTCGCTCAATATCGGGTCGAGATGATCGTGCAGGTCGTTGTTGATATGCGAATACCTCGCGAGCCTGCGCGCATCATCCGGATGGACGGCAAGGTAGGCCTCGACTTCGCCACGCCTGGCATCATTCAGACGATTATCCACATAGGCCTGCAAATCAGTTTCAGTAATGGATGGTTTGATCATGGCATGGTCACAAAAACAGAGTGGAGGGGTTCATATCACTACGGTCAGATTCGGCTTTGCCGGGCATCCGTCCAGCAGCCTGCGTAATCGCTCTCGCCCTCGTGAAAGCCTGGACATGACAGTGCCCAGAGGAATTTCGAGGGTTCGCGACACTTCTTCGTAGCTGAAATTCTCCAGCCCGACCAGAAGGAGCACTTCTCTTTGCTCGATAGGCAGTTCGAGCAGCGAAGCAGACAGATCGCGGATCCTCAGCCCTTCTTCCTGGCGACCTCCGACAGGCACGTCCATGTCGTCATCCAGCGGTGTGACGTCTTGTTTCGAACGCGCCTGATTTACGTAGAGGTTATGCATGACCGAAAACAGCCATGCACGCAAGTTTGTCCCCTGCTTCCAGAGCGAAAACTTTCTTAATGCTCTCTCCAGGGTGTCCTGGACCAGGTCGTCCGCCTCTACTTCATGTCTGGTTAATGCCCGCGCGTATCGTCGCAGATGGGGGACATGGGCCATGATGGGATGTTCGGTAGTCATTGCATTCCTTTGTCACGAAGCATCGATTTCTGGCGTCCCATTCATTGCAGAGGCTGATTTATTCTGGTCATGGCAAGAACCCTCCATGCAGCTCAGCGGTTTATTCAAGGCTTACCCGATTATTTCCAAAAATACGGATTCCTCACACGCATAAACAAGCCTCGATATCGATTTATTCCACCGGCAGTAAAAGAAATGTTAACCAGTCGAGGTATGGAGCAGGCGGGCTCAGCTCACTGTGGATCAACATGCCCAGTGCTGTTTTTATTCCGCCACTCTTCTTTCGGCTTCCGACAACTGGGCCTAGCAATGACTTGGTTCCAAGGGAAATAACTCCGGTTGGAGATCTGTTAATGGAGGTGCCCGGTTTTGGGGGCAATCTAGGCTTTCAGGTAACCGCGGTGCCCGAGCCTGAGACTTACGCCATGCTGCTGGCGGGCCTGGGACTGATTGGTTTCAGGGTGCCGCACACGCGGCGACGCGGATAAACGAAGCGGCCTGAAGGACCCGGGCCTGTTACGGTCCGCTGCCTGCAGCCCGTGTGCAGGGCCAGACCCTGCACACGCCGCGCCCCCACGTTGAAGCGCCGCCCACTGCCGGCTGACAGCCGATGTGCATGAAGGCCTTGTGAACCAACCGGAACGCTCAATGCGTTCAAACAAAAAACGCTGAGGCAGGACACGATGCGGCACGATTTTATTCCGCCTCGCCACCCCGGCTCACGAAAAATTTATCCGCCCGACCCGCGGGAATAATCCGAATTGCCAAACGTTCATGGGAGTGAATGGCGCGATACACGTCATTTGCCGAACGAAACTCGTCATTTTTAAAGGAGTCATCTCATGAACACCCGTACCCTGATAGTCGGATTTATCTCTGCCGTGGCCTGCATGGCTTCGCTTCCTTCCCTGGCCGAATCCGCAACGTGGACCAACCCTGACTTGTACGGCCATGTCGTCTTCGATCCGCCCAAAGCCACGACTGACGCCACCCGCGAACCCGGCGAAGGAGACATGTATGGCAGCGTCCTGCTGGATCCGATCTCCAAGGCCACGACCGATGCCCTCATCGAACGTGGCGAAGGGGATCTGTACGGTAGCGTCCTGCTGGACGACGTAGTCTCTGCAAAGGGGGCCTGACATGAAGCTGTCCACCTTCGCCGCCGCCTGCATGGTGCTGTCCGGCTCGGCTTTCGCGCAGGAGAGCGGCCTGTATGACCCGTCGATCAAGCACATGCCCAAGGACGGTGTCGTGAGATTCTATGGCGCCGGCGGGCCGCACACCGCCTTCAAGAAGGTGGCGGATGCCTGGGAGAAGAAGACCGGCAAGCGCGTGGAGATCATTGCCGGGCCGGAGCGCAAATGGTCGGCCAAGGCCCAGGCGGATGCCGACATTCTTTGGGGCACGTCGGAACAGTCGATGACCGCATTTCTGGAAACCTACAAGACCTTTTCCTCGGACCAGGTCGAGCCGATCTATATCCGCCCGACGATCATCGCGGTGAAAACCGGCAACCCGAAGAAGATCAAGCGCTTTGAGGATCTGCTGAAGGATGGCGTCAAGATCGTCGTCACCGAAGGTGCGGGCGTCTCCAATACCTCGGGCACCGGTACCTGGGAGGACGTCGCGGGACGTCTGGGACGGCTTGAGGATATCCGTGCGTTCCGCCGCAACATCGTCGCCTTCGGCAAGGGATCGGGCGCAAGCCTCAAGGCTTTCAAGAATCTCAACGCGGATGCGTGGCTCACCTGGCCGGATTGGCCGGTCACCTATGCGGATACGCTCGAAGAGGTTCCGCTGCCCCGCGATCGGCAAATCTGGCGTGACGTGAATGTGGCGCTTTCGCCAAGCGCCGATCCGGAAGCGAAGCAGTTCCTCGATTTTCTCGTCACCCCGGAGGCACAAGCGCTGATGAAGACCGAGGGCTGGGTTCGCTGATCAATTTCAGTACTACGGCAATTGCTCGGAAGGGTGGGCCTGAACGATCTTTCGTCAGGCCCCATGAACTTGCATGGAAGTATCGAACGCAAGCGCCCCACCCCATCTTCCCACCGGACCTGCGCAAAAAGCCGCGCGGGCGGGTGAACTCAGCCGTTGCACAGTTCAATCAAAATTCAAGGAGAGTCGCATGAGCATTACCCGTAGAGATATTCTCAAGTTGGCAGCCGTGAGCGCGATCGGCAGTTTGATCGATGGAATGGCGCTGGCCGGGCCAAATGTTGCCGGCGTTGCCGCCGATGCTGGCGAAGACCGCGTTTTCATCTGCAACGAGGATTCCAACACCCTGACGGTCATCAATCCCTACAACAATACGGTGGACTCCACCATCAACCTGACAAGCTTCGACGAAGATCCGCGCCCGCCCTTCCGCTTCGTCACCGGCGGCGTGCTGCCCACCCACGCGGCGATGATCCACAAGCCGCTCTATCACGGTGCCATTTCCATTCACGGCGCGGCGCCTTCGCCCGACTCGAGGCTCATCGCCACCACCGGGCGCGGCAGCAGCAATGTCTATCTCATCGACGCCCGCACCCGTTCGGTGATTGGCAACATCGCCAACCCCCAGGCCGGCGACAAGACCAGCGCGCAGCGCCTGTCCAGCGGCATTCTGATCGGTCGCGAGCCGCACGAACCTACCTTCACCCGCAACGGCAAGGAGCTCTGGGTCACGCTGCGCGGGGAGGACCGCATCGTGATTCTCGACGTGGAACGCGCGCTCAAGCAGGTGGGCGGCAAGGAAGCAGGCGCCGTACGCCAGTACCTCGACACCCTCAACGGTCCGGCTCAGGTGTGGTTCAGTACGGATGGAACACTCGCCTTCGTCATCTCGCAAAAACTCGCCAAGGTCCAGGTGTTCCACGTCAACGCGGACCGTCACGGCTACAGCCGCCCGAAGCTCAAGACGACCCTGGATCTCCAGGCCCAAGATCCCTTCGGCTTCACTCCATTCCAGAAGACCACGCCGGACGGCAAGGAAGTGTGGTTCTCCCACAAGCTGGCCGACAGCGTTTCCGCTTGGGAGGCCTCGGGCGATCACCGCGTGCTCAGCCAGGTCAAGCTGGGCAACATGGCGCGGCCCAACCATGTGGAGTTCGTGGAGAACATCAACGGGCGCGCCGTCTACGCCAGCCTCGCGCGCGTAAACGACGGCGGCCCCGGCGGCGTCGCCTCGAGCCAGATCGCAATCATCGACCGCAGCGCGCCCGCGGGCAACCGGCAGGTGGTAGGCACCTTCTTCACCCACGGCCGCGAGGCCCACGGGCTGTGGACCAACCCAGAAGGCACGCGACTCTATGTCGCCCACGAGCAGGACGAACTGCCGGGCACGCCGGCCGAAGGCCAGACTGTTTGCAGCGTGTTCGACGTCACCGATCCGTTCAAGCCTGGCTTCGTCGCGCGAATCCCGCTCGGCAACCTGGATCTGCCGTCGGGAAAACTGCGCAACAAGAAGAGCATCAACCTGGTCTACGTGCGTCCCGGCGCGCGCAGCCAGGCTGGTTGAGGGTCCTGGCCATGAAACGATCAGCGGGCATCGCGCTCGCCATGATGCTGTCGGCGGGTGCCATGGCCGAGGAAGGCACGATGCATCACGCCCACCACGGCATGACCGTCCAGAAGGACGACGCGTCACGCTACCCGGCGCTATTCCAGCGCTTCATCCGCGAGATGGACCGGGACATGGAAAAGATGATGGCCGACATGCATCGTCCCGGCTACACCGGCAATGCGGACGTCGACTTCCTCGCCATGATGATCCCGCACCACCAGGGCGCGGTGGACATGGCGCGACTCGTCCTGATTCACGGCCAGGACCCCCTGACGCGTCAGCTAGCGGAAGAAATCATTGCCAGCCAGCAGGCGGAAATCATGGCCATGAAAGCGCGCCTGAACATCCTCGGCGAGGGCGCAGATCCCAACCCCGGCGGATATCCCGCGCTGAATGGTGTACGCGGCCAGGATTAGGCCGTCGTGCCGCCATAGCATCCCCAATCGTTCATTTCAGATTTCTCAGTGGAAAGAAAAATACTGTCCAAGATCAAAAGTTCAGTGTTATCCATCACCCTGGCAACTCCGTTCAGTTGTCCGGCCCAGGCCGCCATCGTCGATCATGCGAGCTACCTCACAAACACGGCATCTGGCCTGGCTGGATGTGACGTTCACCACCGACATGTCGTTCAACGACGTGAGTGCCCAGTTGGGCGCGGGTGGAACCCATGAAGGCTGGCGATACGCCACCGGGGATGAATTCAACACCTTGGTATCCCATTACACGGGCGAACCGATCAGTGGCTACACCAAGGTGTATCAAGAAGTAGACAAGATCGATGGTCTGGTGTCCCGGCTCGGCTATGCTCAATGTCAAATGGCTCGCCGAAGTGGGGGTCAACCACGACCCGTTTTTTCACGTAGACGAAGGCCAGGCATACGATTTCTCACGCGGCCTGCTGCCTGATATCCATCCCGAAACGGGAATCACTGGTCTGCGATTGTTAACGATTACGACCACACCACGACCTAGTATGGTTTTTTCACCTCCACAGACCATGCCAAGGACCTCGGCAGCCATCTTGTCCGCACCTCGGTAGCCGCGCCCGTCCCCAAGCCGGCTTCTTTCGCGATGATGGGCAAGGGGCTGTTATGCATGGGCGCATTGCGCACCAGACGCGGGAAACGAGGAACAAATCGCTGACCGCCGCACAATGTCAGGCCGACCGGGTTATTTGAAGCGGCCAGCAAACTTCGCTTGCGCCTTCGCCACTTTCGGCGCCACCACGAACTGGCAGTAGGGCTGATGGAGATTTTGCTCGTAATAGCGCTGGTGGTAATCCTCGGCGGGATAGAAGATCGCCGCTTCGCTCACTTCCGTCACGATGGGCGCGCTGAACTGCTTTGATGCAGTGAGTTCCGCAATCACCGCTTCCGCCTCGGCCTTCTGTTCCGGCGTGTGCCAGAAAATCGCCGAACGATACTGCGTGCCGACGTCGTTGCCCTGGCGATTGAGCTGCGTGGGGTCGTGCAGGGTGAGGAAGACGTCCAGCAAATCGCGATACGAAATCACATCCGGATCGAACGTCACCTGCACCACTTCGGCGTGGCCGGTGTCGCCGCTGCAAATATCCTTATAAGTCGGGTTGAGCGTCTGACCGCCCATGTAACCTGAGATTGCGGACTCGACGCCGCGCAAGCGGTTGAAAACGGTTTCGATGCACCAGAAACAGCCTCCTGCCAGGGTTGCTACCGCGTGGGCCATGCTGTTCGTCCTTGATATCGCGGGGGGATTGCTTCGACCTCGTCGCGCAACGACGGTTCAGACGACGGGCACGGTGTCCTGGAACGATGCACGCGTCATCAACTTGTCGAAGAGTTTCGCCAGGTTGGGATGTGCGCCGCGCCAGTCGATTTCCGGGAAACGCAGTCCCAGATAGCCGAGCGTGCAGCCGCAGGCAACATCGGCCAGCGTCATGCTGTTGCCCAGATACCAGGGCTTTTCGCCAAGCGCTTCCGACAGCGCCTCCAGTCCGCGGAACAGGGTCTTTTCCTGCAGCGTCAGCCAGTCACTGCTCTGCTGTTCGGCAGCACGCTTTCTTTCCAGGTACACCGCCACCGCGGCGTCGGTGACGCCGTCGGCCAGCGCTTCGACGCCGCGCACGATCATGCGGCTTTTCGGCTCACCGGGAATCAGGTGGGCTACCGGGCTGACATGGTCGAGGTATTCGACGATGACGCGCGAATCGAATACGGAAATGCCGTCTTCCAGAACCAGTACCGGCACCTTGCCCAGGGGATTGAGGGCCGAGACCGGGCTGTCGGGCTGCCACGGATTTTCGACCTGAAGCTGGAAGGGGATTTTCTTTTCCGCCAGCACCACGCGGACCTTGCGGCCGTAGGGGCTGGTAAGCGAAGTAACGAGTTTCATGCAGATTTCCTGAAATACAGCGTGGTTATTGAGCGCCGCCATTATCGCCTGATGCCAGCGCGGCTCCAACCCGTTCCCGCAGCATGGGCAGGACCCCGGTTTCAAACCAGGAATTTTGCTTCAGCCAGCGGCGATTGCGCGGGCTGGGATGGGGCAGCGGCAAGAAGTCGGGGGCGAAATCGCGCCAGGCGGCAACGGTGCCGGCCAGCGTGCGGCTACGGCGCTTGCCCAGGTAGTAAGCCTGTGCATAGGCGCCGATCAGCAGGGTGAGACGGATATCGGGCATGGCCGCACGCAGCGGCGGATGCCACAGCGGCGCGCATTCCGGGCGCGGCGGCAGATCGCTGCCGTTCACCGTGCCGGGATAACACAGGCCGGTGGGGACGATGGCGATGCGCGAGACGTCGTAGAACGCGTCGCGCGTCATCCCCAGCCATTGCCGCAGCAGATCGCCCGAGGGATCGTTCCACGGAATGCCGGTCTCGTGCACGCGCCGGCCGGGTGCCTGGCCGACGATCAGCAGGCGCGCAGTGGGGGAAATGCGCAGGATGGGGCGCGGAGGATGCGGCAGGTTCGCGGCGCAGACCGTGCAGGCCTGGACCCGCGCCAGCAGGTCGTCGAATGCGACGGGCGGATCGCCTACCTGATTCATCGCCGCCCGGCGAGCCGGTCAGCCTGCGTGGTCGACGATGAACTGCTTGACCGCATTGACGTCGGCATCCATGACGTGTTTTTTCTGCGGCTGCGCTTCCAGGTCGGCAAGTTCCGCCGGGCGCACCGGCTCGATGCCGAGCGCTTCGCGGATTGCGTCCTCGAACTTGGCAGGCTGCGCGGTTTCCATGCAGATCAGCGGCACGCCAGGCTCGCGGTGTTCCTGGCCGACTTTCAGGCCGTCGGCGGTGTGCGGGTCGATCATCGTGCCGTACACCTCGTACACGGTGCGGATGGTGTCGATGCGGTTGGCGTGGTTGCTCGATCCCGAGACCATGCCGAAATCGGCCACGCGCTTGAACAGGCCATCCGCGTTCAGATCGAAGCTGCCGCCGGACTCGACCGCGCCCCACAGGCTGCGGATCTTGGCGGCATCGCGCCCGGTGAGGTCGAACACGAAGCGTTCGAAGTTGGAGGCTTTGGAGATGTCCATCGACGGACTGGAGGTGTGCTTCGTTTCCGGGCGCGGACGGTAGACACCGGTCCGAAAGAATTCGTCGAGCACGTCGTTCTCGTTGGTGGCGACGATCAGCTTCTTGATCGGCAGCCCCATCTGGCGGGCGATGTGGCCGGCGCAGACATTGCCGAAGTTGCCCGACGGCACCGAGAACGACACCTGCTGGTCATTGCTCTGGGTCGCTGCGAAATAGGCCTTGAAATAGTAGACGCTCTGCGCCGCGACGCGCGCCCAGTTGATCGAGTTGACTGCGCCGATGTGATGCTTCGTCTTGAACTCAAGATCGTTCGACACCGCCTTGACGATGTCCTGGCACTGGTCGAACACGCCGCGGATCACCAGGTTGTGGATGTTGGCGTCCGTGAGCGCATACATTTGCGCCTGCTGGAAACGCGTCATGCCGTGCTCGGGTGACAGCATGAACACGCGCACGCCGCGCTTGCCGCGCATCGCGTATTCTGCGGCGGAGCCGGTGTCGCCGGAGGTGGCGCCGAGGATGTTGAGCTCGCCGCCGGTCTTCGTCAGCGCGTATTCGAACAGGTTGCCGAGCAACTGCATCGCCATGTCCTTGAACGCCAGCGTCGGGCCGTTCGACAGCGCCAGCACGTGCAGGCCGGGTTCCAGGGTTTTCAGCGGGGTGATGTCCTCGGCGTTCTCGCCCGGATTGGTGTAGCGGTAGACGTCGGCGGTGTAGGTCTTGTCGATCA
>JAIBFE010000004.1 GCA_019459705.1 Thiobacillus sp.
GGGTCTCGAAGCGGCAGGCATGGTGAACGTCACCAGCACCTTCCCGCCCTACCGCCAGACCACCTTGCCCTGGCTGGAATACGTGCTCGGCGGCGCCCTGTTCGGTGTCGGCATGACGCTCGCCTCCGGTTGCGGCAACAAAACGCTGATCCGTATCGGCGGCGGCAACATCAAGTCGATCATGGTGCTGCTGATCATCGGGCTGATCGCCTATTTCATGATCAACCCCTTCCCGGGCAGCGACAAGACGCTGTATTCCACCCTGTTCTATCCCTGGACCAACCCGACTGCAGTCGCGCTGACCACCAACCAGGATATCGGCGCGATGCTGTTCGGCGAGAACGCCGCCACCGGCCGCATCGTAATGGGCGCCGTCATCGGCGGCCTGCTGCTGGCATGGGCCTTCACGTCGGCCGATTTCCGCGGCAGCTTCGACAATATCCTCGGCGGCCTCGTGGTCGGCCTCGCGGTGCTCGCTGCCTGGTACGTGACCAGCAACATCATGATCGATGCAGATGGCGAAATGATGTCGCTCCAGACCTACGTGCAGGAATGGGATATGTATGCGCCGGCCGAAGCGATCAAACCCGCTGCCGCCGGCCCGCTGGCTTCGCAGTCCTTCACCTTCATCAACCCGATGGGGCAGACGCTGGGCTACGCGGCGAGCGGCTTCGATCGCACCCTGCTCACCTTCGGCATCATGGCGCTGGCCGGTGTGGTCGCCGGTTCCCTGCTGTGGTCGCTGATCTCGCGCAGCTTCCGTATCGAGTGGTTCGCCTCCGGCCGCGACTTCGTCAACCACCTGATCGGCGCCATCCTGATGGGCTTCGGCGGCGTGCTCTCGATGGGCTGCACCATCGGCCAGGGCATCACCGGCTTCTCCACCCTGGCACTGGGTTCCATTCTTACCTTCGTCGCCATCGTGCTCGGCAGTGCGGTCACCATGAAGGTGCAGTATTTCCTGATGATGCGCGCCGAAGACTAAGGCCCTTCCCATCCCGCCCCCAGGCCGGGTGTGACGAGAGGGCGGGGCCTTCAAAAAACCTTCACGACACTTTACCCGGCCGCACAGCTTCGACTATAATCTCGGGCTTTCGCGGATAAGGCATCAGGCATATCCCCGGGTCGGTAGCTCAGCTGGTAGAGCAGCGGACTTTTAATCCGTTGGTCGCGAGTTCGAATCTCGCCCGACCCACCAGTATCTAAAAGGCTTAGCCGTGAGGCTAGGCCTTTTTCAATTCCTGACGTGGGGAAAACGTGGAAAACTGCACCACATTCCCACCTTGGCCGTTCTCGATCCGAGACGCCGCAGCCGCTAGATGCTCGGTTGCATACTTCGCGTAACGATCCACCATGCTGCGGGACTTCCATCCCCCAAGTTCCTTGAGCTCGTCGCAGCTTGTGCCTGCCTGACGGTGCCAAGAAGCCCAGGTATGGCGCAGATCGTGAAAGCGAAAATCCTCGATGCCTGCTTTTTCCAGGGTGGCATGCCATGCGCTGTTACTTAATTCCCAGCGTATCGGGTTGCCCTGATAGGTGAAGCAGTAGCGAGAATGCTTTCCAATCTGCCCCCTGAGTACGGAGACCGAATCTGCATTCAACGGCACGCCTCGCGGCGTTCCATTCTTGGTTTGATTGATCCAGGCGGTTTTACGCTGCAAATCCACCCGATCCCATTCCAAGCCGGTAATTTCCCGCGCCCGGCAACCGGTGGCGAGGGCAAAACGGACAATCGCGGCTAGATGCTCAGGGCAGGAACGGATTAAGCGCTCCGCTTCTTCCCTGTTTAACCAACGATCACGCTCGACCTCACCCGGCAGCAGGCGAATCTTCGGAAACGTGGTGATCCATTGCCATTCATCGCGCGCCATACGTAACAGGGCGCGAATCGTAGCGAGGTAACGGTTGATCGTCGCGGGCATGTTGCCCTTTTTCATTTCCCCTTGGACGACCGTCCAGATGATGTCTCCCGAAATCTCATCGAGGTTCAGGTGACCCAAGTAGGGGTCGAGCTTGCGACAAATCCGCCGAACATCACGAATACTTCTAAGGTTCGCCTTGAGCGCAAGGTACCGTACAACCGCTTCTTGCCAAGAACGCTTGGGCTTTATTCCGAAATGCGCTTCGTTGTATGCCGCCAGCTTTAGCTGCGCGAGATACGCTTCTGCGGCCCCTCGGTCTTCAGTCCTAGTGCTTTGGCGTACGCGTTCGCCGTTTGGTAAGACGGCGTCAATCCACCAGAAACGAGAGTCTTGTCTCCGGTGGATTCCGGTTTCACGGGCCATAAGGTTTTCTCCTTTCCGGCCCGCCCTTGCTCGCGGGATTTATAGTCATCTAGCCAGGCATCCAGGTCAAGCTTGTCATACAGACAGCGGCGACCCAGCTTGATGAAAGGGACACCAAGCTCAGTGAGCAAGGTCACCCCTATGCCGAGATATTCCGCAGCTTGTTCCTTGTTCAGGCAACGCGCAGCGGGCAATGGCAGGCCAGCTTTCTCTTCCATTACCCGCCTCTGGACAGCTTGCGATAGAGCCTCGCCTGTTCTTCAGGATCGGGGCCCTCGTCGTCATGCTGATTGAGAATTGAATTGAAGCGACGCGCCTTGATCCTGACCTTTTCTTCGACGTACTGGTCTGGATGGATTCCCTCCCACATGCAGAGTGAGTGCAGGTGGTTATCCAGGCGCAGGCGCAAGCCATCCCAGGCCTCATCCAAACCAACCTGACCGGTCAGGGCCATCAAGGTGGTTATGGAAGACAAGAGCCGGGACATAGTCTGCTTCTCGCTAGGTGCGCTGACAGATGTGAAACGATCCAACAGCGGCCCGCCACTCGTACCCCAGTTGATAGAGGCCAAAGACGCCCATAGAGGATGAACAGGCCAGCGCGAGCGCGTCGAATCCTGTTCGCTGGGCATTGTCAGGCGTAGCCATTCATCCGTGGCATAGGCCCAGAGTCCGCCCAGGTGATCCAGGGTTTGATGAAGCCCTGACACTCCCTTTTGTGTGAGCAGTTCACGCTTCAACTCAAACTCAAGTCGCCAAACCGGCGTGACGCCATCCCAACCGGCCTTGAGCCAAAGCTCCTTAAGGTATTCCTTGCCACTGGTTTCGATCTCAAGCGACTTGTTATACAAACGCCCCGCCAGCACGCCGCCCATGCCGATAGACCAGCCAGAGAACTGGCCTTGGCAGGAATATGACTGAATATTGTGGGCTCGTGTCACCCAGGCATGGCGGGACCAGCTCTCCATATCGACGGCGCACGTGAAATCGACGAATAGATCAATGCGGCTTGTCCGAGCGGGTTCGATATCCCCCATTTGTTCAAGAACGGCGTTAAGCCGTGACTCAACCTGTAGGGGTGTGAAAGCCGCCAGCATAGAGCTGGATACCTGCGTGTAGGCCATGGGCAATGCGCCCGACTTAGGCCGAGATAGGCTGATACGGAAGGCGTTATCCCGCAGGACGAAGGGAAAGAGCCCGGAGCCTTTGTCCTTGACCTCGAAGATGTGCTCTTCCACCTGGTATTGAGCAGTAGCACAAACCCCCTCATGTTCAGATTGGGCGAGTTTCTTGAGGGTTTCCAGCTTGCGAGTGACCGAATCGGCCAGCATCCCAGGGTAAGAAAGATAGAGACTGTCCACGCCCCAGCGCAGGGGAACGAACTTGATCTCTTCACAATTGCAGTTATTGGATGCTGTGTTACTAGGCGTCGCATCCTGATCCAACTCCGCGCATCGGTTGCCCGCGCAAGCGCGGTCAGCCCGACACGCCTCGTCGGATTGAGTTTTGTTTTGTGTAGCTGGGGATTCCATATCCACTCCATTTGAAGTACCAGCTTGCCGACGTGGCTTCCTGGGGTGGAGTGGATTGAATAGATCGGGTCAGGGGCTTACGACCATCTCATTTTTCATTTAGAGATGGCGTTTTTTTTCAGCTTCTTAGCTTTGCGGATAAGCTCGGAGACGTTCTTTTCAGCGCCCGGACTGCGAGCATAGGCGCCCACATTGAACGCCAGCTCCACTAGCTCCCTCGTTGGGCGTCCCAACTCATTTGCCTCATGCAGCACCTGCATCAGGAGGCGGAATTTCTTGAGGTAACTCGCCTGCCTACCCGTTTTCCCGGACATAGCCTGGCCGACAGCCCTAAGAAAGGCCTTGTCACCTTCGACGACAGAAATAGAAACGAAGAAGGAACCTGTCGGGCCAGCGACGGCGGAGGGGTCAATACGAATCGCATCGAGAAGAGAATCCATGTCTCCTTCCCTGGCCTTGCCAATGAGATCATTCAGATAGCAGCCGTAGATCAAGAGGCAATCCAAATTGCCAGTGACGGCATGCAAATAGCCCAAGAGGTCTCCTGGACTGAACCTCCCGCCCGCGCCGCCTGACCACTCCATGTCCTGAATCACACTCGGAAGGTCGAGCGCAGCCCTAATAGGGGACTCTTGCCTCACGGCATGAGCGACTGCCTGGTCGACTCCCGCGACAGCAAGGAAGCCCAGGAGCAGCGTAGGGAATGGCACTTCGTAGAGGTGCGCCCACTTAAAGCCGGTGGTTAGGAATTTCTCAGCGAATGCTTCGGGCTTTTCGGCAATTTTCGCCTGGAGCTCATAACGCTCTTGATCCAACTGGGGAAGGAGCAAGAAAAGAGCCTTGAAGTCTTCCGAGGTGAATTTTCCAAACTGCTTTTCCGTTAGCATGTTCGAGTCATGTTTCTTGAGACTAACCTATGGCCTTCGAGATCGAGCGAATTTACCACCGAAAGCGCGACATCCACGACGTCTTCGGCGGCCAGCAGCGAGGCGGAATTTCGACACCATCTGATGCGCGATACATCTTTCTGTTCACGGGTGAAGTTGGCGAACAGCATGGATACCAAGATGGATTTGAGGAAAATGGCGTGTTCATGTACACGGGGGAAGGTCAACGCGGCGACATGGAGTTCATTCGCGGCAACAAAGCTATACGTGACCATGCACAATCCGGAAAGGAACTTCTGCTTTTCGAAGCGATGAGACAAAAAGGATACTATCGCTTTAAGGGTGAATTCGTCTGCGCCGGCTACGACGACACCCAGACCGGACCAGATACTGAAAAGAAGCCACGAAAGTTGATTCGCTTCCAGCTCGTTCCACTTGCTGCTCTTTCCGGCGGTGAATTCGCTGAACCTAGCGATCAAAGCGTCAATGAACCCGAGGCAACGACCATCGAGAGACTCCGCCAGAAAGCCTACGCTGCAGGGGCGGCACAAGCGACCCCAAACGCTGCGGTATCCAAGCGATCGCTCTATAAGAGAAGTCAGGCCGTAAAAAGTTACGTTCTCGCAAGGGCAAAGGGGATTTGTGAATCATGTAGAAACCCCGCCCCTTTCAAGAAAAAGAGCGGTCATCCATACTTGGAGCCGCACCATACGCGGCAGCTTTCTGACGACGGTTTGGATTCGCCTCAATGGGTTGGTGCAATCTGCCCAACATGCCATCGACGAATACACCATGGAGAAGATGGCGAAGAGATAAACCGTCAACTGGTCATTTACATTCAGTCGATTGAACACCAATTTCTGTTCTCGTGACATTGATGGCATAAGCTAGGTGGTCGTCATTATTGCGTCAGTCTCAAAGACAGAACGCATCTAGACCCCAGTGAAATCACACCCTGCTAAGATTCCGAGACTTCAATCTGCAAATGGCTAACAAATTAGGAACGGCACCTATGGCGACTGCAAAAAAAACGCTGCCCAAACGCACCAAGGCGGCCGCACCCAGTCTGGCCCCGACTTCACAAAAAGGAAGTCCAGTTCTTAGTCTCATTGATGGCACCTCGGAAGAGATTGAGCCATCTAAACTAATACTCGACCCCCAGAACCTAAGGCTACTCGAACGTGTTGGCGATGCCTTTCACGATCTAGACGTCAAACTGTTCGGTCAAGATGCCATTCAGAAGAAGCTATATGAAGTTATAAATAGCGAACCGCGATTTGATGTTCAATCGTTAGCCATATCAATCGCTAACAACGGCTTTCTAAAACACGAACGTTTAATCGTTGCGCGGTACGATGGGGATAGCTTCATTGTCCTTGAAGGAAACCGTCGCCTCACTGCGGTTAGAAGACTATTTGTTGATTACGGAAAAGACTTAAAGGGCCTGGCAAGCGATGTTCGTGAGTCGCTGCGAACTCTGCCATGTTTTGTCCTTGACGGACCAGTTATAGACAAATCTGAAGATAGGCTCAAAGAGTACAGGCGAGCTGCTGAAATTTATATCGGCATGCGACACCTGATGGGCGCAAAAAGCTGGGAGCCTGCGAGTCGATACGAATTCCAGTCACGGCTAATATTCGAAGAGGGCTGGAGCATCTCCGATGTTGCCGCTAGATTCGGAAGGAAAAAGGAAGAGGTCATCCGTGACCTGAAGGCACATTTGCTCTATCAAGAATTTGTTGGCTTCGAGAAAAGCCGATCGATAGAACATTCGCTTACATACAATGCCTTTTCCGAGGCCGCTCGTGCGCCAGCAATATCAAAATGGCTCGGCTGGTCAGATAAAGATATGGAATTTCAAAATGAAGAACGCAAAGATGCCTTCTTCCATTACCTAATTGCATACCTTAGACCCGAATCTTCGACATCAGAGGAACGTGAATTCCCCGAAATGTCAGCCGAAGCAACTGTCCGCAGGCTTAGAGACATCTTAAGACTCGAAGATGCTTCGATCGAGGAAGCTATCCTAGATCGGGATTTTAAATCTGCTGAAATAATCTTTGAAGAACGCAAAGAAGGAACCCTGGCGAAAAAGATCGGCCAATTCGCACGAACACTTAAACGAGCCCCGACTGAGGAACTCATAAGCTCGCCAGAGGTTCTTGAAAAACTAAAAGAGTTACAGAAGCAGGTCGAGAAAATGCTAAAGGTCACTGAAGCACTTTCGGAAAAATGAAATGCAGATTTCTACCGAAACGATTGAACCGGTACTTAGAGCCGCAAGAAGCTTGCCGCTGAATGCCCCGAAATCCTCCATAGAAGATTTTTTTGGCTTACACCTCGGACTCAACAAATTTGAGCAAGAGGAGATATTCCCTGACCCGGACGAAGCGGGACAGGCAGCTATTGCCATTAGTTTCCTAACCCAAGCTCGGGAAGAGGTACTACGAGAAGAGTGCAAAGTCCCAAACTTCGTCGTCACGGAAGAGCCAAATGGCGCTCATATATGCGGCCTTAGAACCTACTTAGAAGACAATGGAGTTTCTGGTGACTATCCAGACGATTTTCTAGACCGTCTGACAAAACACGAACAAATCCGTAAAGAATTATTGGAGCTCGAAAAGGGGCATCACTTGGAAGTCCTCGCCGCCGCTTTGCTTGAAGCGGCCTGCAGCTACGGGGAGGCCACCACGGGGTCCGGTGACCAAGGAGTTGACGCGATAGGCCAGAAAGGTTTAATTGAGATCAACGAAACTTTTCTTAGCGGGGGAATGGGAGCAAGCAGCGCCCACCCTGGCGAGAAGGTAATCATCATCGCTTCTTCCAAGGCTGCGATAGGTACTGGGGACAGCCAAATCAAGTTGATAAACCCGGCTCATATCCGTGAGCTCGTTGGCAGCTGGGTGATTCAACGAAGTGAGGCGGGTATATGGAGCCGTTTCGGAATACAAACGCTTACCCCCCTTCAACTTGTTCTTGTTACCACATACCGATTGAGTGAAGACTCAGTCGCGTTGTGCAGGAAGCTAGGGATTCAGCTGTGGGGCCTCCCTGAATTAATTTTCCTCGTTTGTCGATATGCGCCCCCGGAGATATTTACATTTCACAAGAAATTCGCGTTTTCCAAGCGCGCTTTTCGTGAGTGGTGGCAGAAGAAAGATTCTTCGCGGCTTGCTGCCAGGATTTAACTGATTTGATACGAACTCACTGTGACAAAGATGATAAAGCCTAGCGGTTATTGGCGAGCGTGGGCGGGCACGTTATCAATAAAAACAACCAGTTAAATCAACTTTTAATCCGCGGAAACCCATTAATAGTCAACGGGTTACGGAACGACCGTGACGGAACGCGGATCATTCAACGGCCGGTAATCGGCCATTGCGGACTTCATCAGCCGATGGAAGAAAAGGCGGCTTCCGACCCAGAAGAGACCTTCGGGGCTTGTTCCATGAACGTCCGTTCAGGCAGCGAGAGCAGCCTATTCCAAGCCCCAATTCACGCTTATCGCCAATAGATTGGGGCCATCAAGCGGCGCATAATCCGTCTGCCGGTCTCCTTTTTCATAACGTAATATAGAGACCGGGTGCTCATAAGATATTTAAATATCATCAAGTAAAACCGCTATTACAGCCGTCTCTATACTAAGACTCATGGGTCTCTTGATTATCCGTCAGGCGTCAGGGCTACCCAATGCCGCGCAAAGACTACCCTTATTGATTGGAGTTGTGATGAACGAACTGTCGGATGACTCCACGCTTGACCTACCTCCTAGCAAGGCAGATTCCACGCTACTTCCTACGCCCTTTGCCGCAGCAGGCATCGGTCTCATTACTGCGATTGCCTTTCCTGGTGGACTAAGTGGAGGGCAAGGCTTCCTCTTGGGCCTGGCCATTGGTCTTGTCCTGTCGGTCGTATTGCCTGTCTACTCGTCAGCCAAGGAACAGCAATCCAGTAGATGTCCCAAGTGCGGAGCCACACTAGGGCGCTATCGCGACGTGAAGTCTGAGGAACAAGGCATGACACAGTCTGAGCGTGAGCGCCATGTCTGAAGAAGGAATGTGGGACAAGATTCGCAAGGAACTCGCCACACCTTGGGACTGGGTCGCTGCCGGGGTGGGTGCCGCCGGGGGGCTTGGAGCAACGATTGCTGTTGGCGGCCTTGATGCTGGAACATCAGCTGGCATTGGAGCACTAGCAGCAGTCTCAGCTCGAAAGGCTGGTGCGGCAGCGCTCCGAGGACGAAACTTAGCGAGGCGTGCTCATGGATTGATTCTCATCCTTAAGATGCGCTTCCCCGTCTCTAAAACACCACAGCGCGCCAATCCGCGACCAGATTTTCAGCTGCTCGAAGACATAGAGCGCGATCTCCAACTTTGGGAGCAGGGAGTGATAAGCCATGACCAGTTCGACGAACTCATGAACCAACACACCGACACGTTTCGGCGTCTGCCTAAGTGACTGACGCCTAACCCTTCACTCGAGCGGACCTTCACCGGCAAGGCGCTCGGCCCGCGAGCCGGTGGAGGTCCGCTCATCTCAAACGTTGGCTGACCGGTTAGGTAGGGCGGACCTTGTTTTTTGTTACCCCGACCGGCAGCTTCTGGCCGTTTGCAGAAGTAATCAAACAAGGCCATTAGCCGTTAATTGACCTGGTGCTGACCGTGACACAAATAACATTCACTAGCGGGTGTTGGCGAGCGTGGACGGGCACGTTATCAATAAAAACAAGTAGTTAAATCAACTTTTAATCCGTTGGTCGCGAGTTCGAATCTCGCCCGACCCACCAATTTAAGCGGCTCGCCTAGGCGGGCCGTTTTCATTTGTGCCAACCGTAGCCAAATCGTAGCCAGCAACAACACTTCCCAAGCGAGCCGCAGACTCGGCTAGATGGTCGGAAGCAAGGTGGGCATACCGTTCCACCATTGAAGCCGTTCTCCAGCCGCCAAGGCGTTGCAGCTCGTGCGTAGGCGTTCCCGCCCGCCGATGCCACGTCGCCCAGGTATGGCGCAAATCATGCCAGCGGAAGTCTTCAATTTCCGCCCGCGTGAGCGCTTCACGCCATGCCCGTGTGTTCGCGTTTGTGATGGACTTCCCCTTGTAGGTGAACACCCGCTGGGGGTGCTTTCCCACTTGGCGGAGCAGTACCCCGATTGCGTCCTGATTCAACGGAACCGAGATCGGGCGGCGGTTTTTGGAGGTGCTTGAATCAATCCAAGCGTGTCCTCGTTCCAGATCAACCCGTGACCACTCCAAGCCCAGCACATTGGCCTGCCTTAAGCCTGTCAGCAGAGAGAAAAGCACCATATCGCGCTGATGGGGTAGCAGCTCATCCAGCAGCCGCTTAGCCTGTTCAGGCGTGATAGAGCGTTCCCGCCCCTCTGCCTCCCTGTAAAGCTTCACCTTCGGCACCTTGTCGAGCCATTCCCAGTCGTCTCTTGCACGTCTGAGGATGGCGCGCACCAATGCCAAATAGCGGTTAGCCGTGGTTTTAGTACCTTCCTTGAGTCGAGCTTCCCGGATGGAGTCGATCACGCTGAGCGTGATTTCGTCCAGGCGGTGCTGTCCCAAATGGGTATGAAGCCACTTCAGCTTTACCAGGTCTTCCCGATGCGTGCGCTTGTCGGATGTTTCCGTAATCCAGCGCAACACCGCTTCCTGCCAAGTACGTTGAGGTTTAACGCCAAGCCGGGCTTGCTCCCACAACGAGGCTTTAAGCCTATCGTGATACTCCTGAGCTTTCAGCTTGTCGTCAGTCCCAGTGCTTCTTTGTATCGTCTGTCCGTGGTGCCTGAATTTGACCCAATAGGCGGACGAGTCTTTGCGTTTGTAGAGTGACATATAGGATTCTCCTGTCTGTCGCCCTGCATCACCCGCGGTTGGTATTGTGCGCGGATGTAGTCGATCAGATCAACTGCCACGAATACCCAACACTTGCCGATCTTCGCGCCGGGTATTTCCCCCAGGCGTGCTTTGTCCCGCAACGTAACGGGATGAAGGTGCAGCAGTTCAGCGGCTTCTTGCAGGTCGAGGGTTTTCATGGCTACCAGGAACAGACCCAGCCAGCCATATTTTTGGATTCGTCCCAGACAAAACCGACTTTTCCAGCACGCTGATGCAATTGAGAACGCACGTACGCAGAAACATCACCCCGAAAGCGCTCAGGCACGCTTAGCGACTCGCCCGGCACCTTGATTCCAAGCGAAGCACGAAAACGGTGGCCGTTGATTTCCCGGTCTCCCTCAGAAAACCCTTTTGAGAGGTACTTACCAAGGTATTTGACGATGGCGAGCCTGCGGTTAACACCTGCTGTGGGCTGTTGTACGTCTATGTTTCCGTCACCCACGATTGATCGCCACAGATGGCGCAGCAGTTTCACATCCTGACGGCCAACAACGGCAAGATGCCAATGCCAGGCTCCGCGCTTCTGGCGCTCAGCAACCGCGATAAAGACAAAATTCGGCAGATGTTTTCTGACACGTCGAACAAGGGCGCGTAAATCCTGGCTGGCCTGCTCAAAGTCGGTGACGTTATCTCGGTAGGTGAGGGTCAGCAGGTGATCGGCATTGGCAGACAGAATTAATTGCCTAAGCCGGGAGCGCGCGCGACGGCTGGCACGGTCTTCATGGACTTCCCGTTGTTCTGATTCGCCGCGTGCAGCTTTAAAGGGTTGTATGAGAGGAACAAAGGACCAACCTGCCTCGCATAACCCGCCACCGTAGTCCCTTAAGACGACTTTAAAATGACCTTGCTTCCGGTCGAGATATGTCCTCTTGTCAAGTCTAAGGGCGGCTTCGCCGCCCACGGACTCTGCGACGGTCAGCGATGACGGAACGCCCTCAATAGCCACCGTGCCGTCGCTACCCCGCTCCGTGCGGCTAAAACCCCACCCGCCGCGGGCGAAATAGGGAAAGGCCGGCTGTTTTAAATTTTAGTTTTGGGGTTTTATCATTTT
>JAIBFE010000049.1 GCA_019459705.1 Thiobacillus sp.
CCAGATCGGCAGGCCGTTGATGGCGAAGGATTCGTAGCTGCACCACAGGCTGCGGCCGCCGAACAGCGACACGCCCACCGCGAGGCCGGCGCAGGCGTCCTCGTTGAGCGGCTCGTAGACCTGGCCGGACGGGCCCTGGAAGTAGAGGTCGTCGGCGGTCGGGTGGCGGATCGTCAGCGCCTTGTTGATGTTGGCCATGCCCGAGGCCTCGTTGCCGTCGGCGTTGGTGACGACAAACATCGGGTCGCGCTTGCCGACTTCGCCGACCACGTTGCCGAAGGCGGTGGTCGGGATGTGGTTTTCGCCGACGGCGAATTCGGTCAGCGGCAGACCGTCGAGGCTCGGCAGCTCGCGGGCGGTTTCGGTCACAGCCACGCGCGCCGCCGGGCCGCCGCCGGCGTGGCGGAAGTTTTCGCGCACGAGTTCCCAAGCCTTGATCGGCAGTGCGCGGCGCTGCAGGCCGCTTTTCACGTCGTCGGAGTCGAGCGTGTGGTGCGCATACAGATTGTGCGACTTGGCGCCGGTGGCGTGCACGCCCGCGCCCTTCAGCTGCTTGACGATGAGGCAGGCGCGGCGGCCACTCAAGGCGCTCTTCGCGGCGGTGTCGGCGGCCTTCAGGATGGCGCCGGTGAAGGCCATGCGCGCGGCGAAGCCAAAGGTCGTGCTGTCCGTGTACACCGGCGCGTCGGGCGTGTCGGCATACTCGCGGGCGTCGATCAGGTGCACCTCGTCGAAGCCGTGCGCGCGCCAGTAGTCGGTCATCCGCGTGTTGTCCCACAAGGACACCATGCTGTGGTGCTCCTGCGAGTAGCCGTTCCACACCAGCACCGGCAGGTAGTTGGTGACGTCGGGGTAGGCGGTGGCGAAGTGCTGGAACGCGCTCATGATGTAGGGCTCGCCCAGGCCGCCGTCACCGATGGTGACGGGGAACAGCTTGTCGCGATTCAGATAGGCGCCGGCCATGGCGAAATGCTGGCCCTGGCCCAGGGGACCTGCGGGCGCCAGCAGACCGGGGATCGCGCCGGAGAGGTGGCCCAGCAGGCCGTGGCGCTCGCGGAAGCGCGTGCGCATCTCGGCTACCGTGCGGATGCCCATGTCCTCCAGCGAGGTGTCGAGGAACATCGCCGAATAGAAGCCGGGCGCGTGGGGCCCGACCTCGGTCACCATGTTGCGGTGACCCAGCAGATGCAGCGCGGCAACCGCGGCGGCGCTGGAGGCGAAGCCGCCGGGGTGGCCGGAGGACTTGCTGCCGGTGACCTGCAGCGTCAGGTAGCGCAGCGCGTCGGCGGCCAGCAGCGTCTGGTAGATCGCAGCCTCGCTGGTCGCGTCCGGCAGCGCGGGCTGGGTGGGGCCCAGCAGCGGCGACGCGCCGAGGCGATCGATTTCGGGAAAGCTGTCGGCGAAATACTGGATGCCTTCGCAGAAGGCGGGGAGGGATTCGGGGGTGGCGTTCATCCGGGCGCTCATGGCGATTCCTTTCACGATATGAAAATGTTTCACATGATGTGAAACGATGATCGTATTGAAGCAGTAAACTGCAAGAAATTTCACATTGCGTGATAAATTTTCACTTTATGAAAAACGTGAATTCGTCCATTCAGGTGCTCGACCGCGCCATGGCGCTGGTCGGTGTGCTGTCGCGCGCGCCGGGCCCGGTCAGTCTGACCCGGCTGGCCAATGAAGCTGACTTGCACACCGCCAGCGCACACCGCATTCTCGGGTCGCTGATCGCGCACGGTCTGGTCGAGAAGACCGGCGCCGGCGAATACGACCTCGGCGTACGCTGGCTGGAAGTGGGCAATCGCTTGCGCTCTCGTCTCAATATTAGACAAGTGGCGATGCCTTTCATGCAGCAATTGGCTGAGCTGACCGGCGAGACGGTCAACCTGATCGTGCGGCGCGGCGACGAGGCGGTCTACGTCGAGCGTGTAACCGGCGGGCAGACGATGATCCAGGTGGTCCAGGTGGTCGGCGCGCACGCACCGCTGCATGTCACCGCGGTCGGCAAGATCTTCCTCGCCGAGGACAGCGCCAGCGGCGTGATGGGCTACGCCGAGCGCACCGGCCTGCCCGCCTACACGTCGAATACCCTGACCACGCTGGAGCGTCTGTCGACCGAACTGGAAACCATCCGGAGTGAACAGCTGGCCCATGACCGCCAAGAAGCCGAACTGGGGGTCGCGTGCATCGGTGCGCCGGTCCGCGACGCCGAAGGCAAGCTGGTCGCCGGGCTGTCGATTTCGGCTCCGGCAGGTCGCCACAAGCCGGGCTGGGCCGAGGCGCTGAAAAAGCCCGCTGCACAGACAGGCGCTACGCTCGGTTACCTGGCCGATGCGTGAGCACGCCAGATGGACACATTGAGTTCTTGCCGCGTGCGGCCTTTTTGGGCAATGTGGCGGCCATGACCGCCATCCAGCCCGTTTCCCGCTACCAGATCGCCGCCTGGCTGATGATGGCTGCAGGCCTCCTGCTCGTCCTGCACCTGCGGTCGCCCTTCAGCAGCGGCTCGTAATAACCGGTGACCA
>JAIBFE010000073.1 GCA_019459705.1 Thiobacillus sp.
CAGAAAATGGCCAACATGGCGTTCGAGAGGGACGCGTCAAAAGCGGCGCGCCCCTTAACTTTACGTTGAACGGCACGTTGACTGCTTAGGGCCGAAGACCTGACATATAGAAAGGTCAGCCTTACCGGCAGCTTTGGCCGAACATGAGACGTTCTGCCCCATCAACCTGAACTTCCGCTCCTGGCCGATTTCTGTCGGACAGGAAGCGAACCAACTCCCCCTGTTTGTCAGGCAAGCCTGCATTTCACAATTGGGCGAAATGCTATTTCGCCCGCAACCCGCTCCACCCCTTGTCCTTCATGCAAAGCAGCAAGCCTCGGGTGGCTGATTGGGTCTGGCTGTCTGGCCGGTGCGCTTCACCCAATTTCGCCACACATGCCTCCGTGTCGGCTTTCAGGCTGGCGGCGCCGCTGCCGGTTTTCCACCATGAGCTCACCTTGAAGGTGTCCGTCATCTCGGGCGTTTTTTTCACAGCAGTCGCGGGTTGGGCGGCGCCGGGCGCGGCGCTGGCTGCGTTTTCGATTCTGCGGTCGCTGGGGATGGCTGAGGCTTCCACGACGGGGTCTGCATCCAGGGGCTCCATCCTGCCCAGGTTTTGAACGACCCAGCCGCGGTCGGCCATGCATTTCTCGACCGCTGACGAATCCGGCCCTTTTTCGCGGCAGGATTTCTTTGCCGCTTCCAGATCGCTCGAACTGGCGCCGCGCTTGTAGGCAAGTTCGCCGCAGCCGCTGAGCAGCACTGCAAGCAGCAGCAGGATGCCGCCGCTGCAATGCGTTTTTGTTTGAGCGAAATCAATCATCACTATCCCCGGACGTTTCCGTGTTTGTCATTCAACGCGGCAAAAGGTAGCACCTGCCCGGGGCATCGGTCACTCGGTTCGCCTACGTAAGATGACTTATTTCATCCCCCCAACGCGCTCGCTAACCTGAGCCCGTGTTCAAAGCCTTAAAGCGCTGAAGCGGCCAGCGTGCAATCGGCCGCTTCGGTCTGGTGACGGTTTTTTAATCTAAAGGGGATGGGGAATGACAGTTGAAATCAAAAGAAATCCGCTGATGGCGGCTGTTGCGGTGGCGCTGATGCTGCCGGCAATGCCTGCCCATGCCGGCGGCACGATCACGTTCGGCGCGGACAAGTCGGTCAGCATTGGCCTCGGGATGCGCGGCAGCTTCAGCAGCGTCGAGGATGCGGCGCCCGATGGCACGTCGCGTTCGCAGGACTTCAGCCTGGACAGCGCCCGCATCTATTTGTCGGGCTCCTTGAACAAGTACATCAAGGGCATGCTCAACACGGAAAAGGATATCGCCGGCCAGGGGTTCCAGGCCATCGATGCCAACGTCCAGGTTGCGATCACGCCCGGCTTGACCATCTGGGCCGGACGTTTCCTGTCACCCAGCGACCGCGCCAACATGGCCGGCCCGTATTACTCGCTGGGCGGCGGCTACTGGTCAGGCATCGCTTCGCGCTATGGCTACAACGGCGGCTACATCGGGCGTGACGACGGTGTGGCGGTGGTGGGCAGTGCGATGGACGGCAAGTTTGCCTATTCCTTCGGCGCATTCGAGGGCGCGACCGCGTTCCAGATCGCGCCGGCGCCTGCCAGCAGCAATACGGCCAACCGGACCGGCTCCGATGGCCTGATGTATGCCGGCCGGCTTCAGTTCGATTTCTGGGACGCGGAACCGGGCTACTACGGCACCGGCAACTACCTGGGCGGCAAAGACATCCTGGCCATCGGCATCGCCGGCCGGTCCCAGAAGAACGGGGCCTTCTCGGCCGTCGCGACGGGCGACTACGCGTCCTACAGCGTGGATTTCCTGCTGGAAAAGAAAGGCGTGGGGCCGGGCGCGCTGTCGATCGAAGCGGCAGGGTATGACTACGACACCAGCGATGTCTTCCTCAGCGAACAGGGCACGGCGTATTCGGCCGGGGTGGGTTACATCTTCGACCAGAAGGTCGGCTGGGGACAGCTTCAGCCCTTTGTCCGCTACCAGAAGTTCACACCAGACAGCAATGTCGACACCAAGAAGTACGACGTGGGCGTCAACTACATCATCGACGGCTACAACGCCCAGGTCAGCGGGGTTTACTCGAACACGGAAGTGACCGGCGCAAGCGACGTGGATGCATTCACCATCGCAATGCAGTTCCAGTTCTGATTGATCGGCAGGTGCGCAGCCCGGTGCCGCGCGCCTCGCATTGACTCGTTTCCCTTTATTTCCAACAGGAGTTCACCATGCAAACTCGTCGCAATTTTCTGAAAATGACCGCTCTCTCTGGCCTGATGGCGCTGTCCGGCCTGGCCAGCGTCTCGGCGCTGGCGGCCGACACCATCAAGGTCGGCATCCTGCATTCCCTGTCCGGCACCATGGCGATTTCCGAAACGGCGCTGAAGGAAACCGCGCTGATGACGATCGACCAGATCAACAAGTCGGGCGGCGTCATGGGCAAGAAGCTCGTGCCGGTGGTGGTCGACCCGGCCTCCAACTGGCCGCTGTTTGCCGAGAAGTCGCGCCAGCTGCTGTCGAAGGACAAGGTCGACGTGGTGTTCGGCTGCTGGACCTCGGTGTCGCGCAAGTCGGTGCTGCCGGTGTTCAAGGAACTGAACGGCCTGCTGTTCTACCCGGTGCAGTACGAAGGCGAGGAGCTGGAGAAAAACGTGTTCTACACCGGCGCGGCGCCGAACCAGCAGGCGATCCCGGCGGTGGAATACCTGATGAGCAAGGACGGCGGCTCCGCCAAGCGCTGGGTGCTGCTGGGTACCGACTACGTGTATCCGCGCACCACCAACAAGATCCTGCGCGCCTTCCTGAAATCCAAGGGCGTGGCCGAGGCCGACATCATGGAGGAGTACACCCCGTTCGGTCATAGCGACTACCAGACCATCATCGCCAAGATCAAGAAATTCGCCGGCGAAGGCAAGAAGACCGCGGTGGTGTCGACCATCAACGGCGACTCCAACGTGCCGTTCTACAAGGAACTCGGCAACGCCGGCCTGAAGGCGACCGACGTGCCGGTGGTGGCATTCTCGGTGGGCGAGGAGGAACTGCGCGGCGTCGACACCAAGCCGCTGGTCGGCCACCTGGCGGCCTGGAACTACTTCCAGTCGATCAAGAATCCGGAGAACACCAAGTTCATCAAGATGTACCGCGACTGGGCCAAGAAGCAGAAGCTGCCGAACGCCGATTCGGTGGTGACCAACGACCCGATGGAAGCGACCTACATCGGCATCCACATGTGGAAGCAGGCGGTCGAAAAGGCCAAGTCCACCGATGTCGACAAGGTCATCGCCGCGATGGGCGGGCAGACCTTCAAGGCGCCGTCCGGATTCGTCGCCAAGATGGACGAGAAGAACCATCACCTGCACAAGCCGGTGTTCATCGGCGAAGTGAAGGCCGACGGCCAGTTCAACGTGGTGTGGAAGACCAAGGGTCCGGTTCGCGCCGCGCCGTGGAGCCCGTACATCCCTGGCAACGACAAGAAGAAGGACGTGCCCGACAGCAAGTAAGCACAAGCCTGGCGCCCTCGCGAGAGGGCGTCATTCCGCTAGGTGCGAAACGGTTCGCGTCTAGCGGAATGACGGATATCGGTCCCCCCATGAAACGCCTCCTGCTCACGCTCCTGTTGTTGTTCCTGCCCGCGTCGAACGCCTTTGCCGCGCTCGACCCCGCGCTGGTGCGGCAGCTGGCGGCGGAAGAATCCGACGACAAGATCGCGGCCATCCACCAACTCGGCGCCAGCGCCGGCGCCGAAGCAGCGAAGGTGCTGAAGGCGATGGCGGACGACCAATTGCTGGTTGCCGGCGAGGTCGTTTTCCTGTTCGACGGCGAGCGTGCGGTCGATGCCGCCAGCGGCGCCGCCATCGAACCCGCGCCCGAGACGTACGAATCCATCACCGTGAACAACCGGGTGCGCTCCGAACTGTCGAATGCGCTGGCTGCGCTGAAACTGTATGACCCGGACCGTGGCGTTCGCCTGGCGGCGGCGACCGAACTGCAGAGCAATGCCGGCATCGGGATGGTGCCCGTCCTGGCTGCTGCGCTCGCCAAGGAAAGCGATGCGGAAATCCGCGCCTTGCTGAAGCAGGCGCACGCCCAGGCCAACCTGGCGAACCCCGAGGTCGCCGCCCGCCTGGCGGCGGTGGAATCGCTGGCGGAAAGCGCCAGCTCGGCGACCCGCGGCCTGCTGCTGCCGCTGCTGGAAGCGGCCAACGAACCCGATGCCACGGTGCGCAAGGCGGCCGCGCAGGCGGTCGATGCCATCGAGGCGCGCCTGGCCTTCGGCGAAATCCTGGGCCAGGTCTTCAGCGGCCTGTCGCTCGGCAGCATCCTGCTGCTGGCCGCTCTGGGGCTGGCCATCACTTACGGCGTGATGGGCGTCATCAACATGGCGCATGGCGAGCTGCTGATGGTCGGTGCCTACGCCACGTATTTCATGCAGACGCTGTTCCGCGCGTATCTGCCGGAATATGTCGACTGGTATCTGCTGGCGGCCATTCCGGTCGCCTTCCTGGCCGCCGCACTGGTCGGCATGCTGCTGGAGCGCACGGTGATCCGCCGGCTCTATGGCCGGCCGCTGGAAACCCTGCTCGCCACCTGGGGCCTGAGCCTGATCCTGATCCAGGCGGCACGCATGCTGTTCGGCGCGCAGAACGTGGAAGTCGCCAACCCGGTCTGGATGTCGGGCGGCGTCGAGGTCATGGCCGGCCTGGTGCTGCCGTGGAACCGCGTCGTCATCATCGGCTTCACCCTGTTCGTGCTGGCGTTGATGTGGGTACTGATGCAGAAGACGCGGCTCGGCCTGTTCGTGCGCGCCGTCACGCAAAACCGGCCGATGGCGGGCTGCGTCGGCGTGCCCACGGCGCGGGTGGACACCCTGGCGTTCGGCCTGGGCGCCGGCATCGCGGGTCTGGGCGGCGTGGCACTGTCGCAGATCGCCAACGTCGGCCCGGACATGGGCCAGGGCTATATCGTCGACTCCTTCCTGGTGGTGGTGCTGGGCGGCGTCGGCCAGCTGGCGGGCGCGGTGTGGGCGGCGCTCGGCCTGGGCGTGGTGACCAAGTTCCTGGAAGGCTGGTCCGGCGCGGTGATCGCCAAGATCGTGGTGCTGGTCATCGTCATCATCTTCATCCAGAAACGGCCGCAGGGCCTGTTCGCCCTCAAGGGCCGCTTCGTGGACAACTGACATGCGCACCCCGTTCACGCTCCGTTTCCTCTCTGCCATGCCGCGCTCGGGCTGGATCGCCATGGGCCTTTTCGCCGCCCTCACTCTGGTTGTGATGCCGGCGCTGCATCTGTTCGTGCCCGAAAGCAGTCCCTTCCACGTGTCCAACTACGCCATCACCCTCGGCGGCAAGATCATGTGCTACGCCATCGTCGCCGTGGCGATGGACCTGGTCTGGGGCTATGCCGGCATCCTCTCGCTGGGACACGGCGTGTTCTTCGCGTTGGGCGGCTACGCCTTCGGCATGTACCTGATGCGCGAAATCGGCACCGACGGCTCCTACCATTCCCATCTGCCGGACTTCATGGTGTTCCTCGACTGGAAGGAACTGCCCTGGTACTGGGCCGGCTCCGATTCCTTCGCCTGGGCGCTGGTTCTGGTGCTGGCGGTGCCGGCCGTGGTGGCCTACGTCTTCGGCTATTTCGCCTTCCGCTCGCGCATCAAGGGCGTGTATTTCTCCATCATCACCCAGGCGCTCACCTTCGCCGCGATGCTGCTGTTCTTCCGCAACGAGACCGGCTTCGGCGGCAACAACGGCTTCACCGATTTCAAGCGCATCCTCGGCCACGACATCACCTCGCCGGAAATGCGGGCGACGCTGTTCGCCCTGTCCGCCCTGGTGCTGATGCTAACCCTGCTGGCCGGGCGCTATCTGGTCATGTCCAAGTTCGGCCGGGTGCTGGCGGCGATCCGCGATGCCGAATCGCGTGTCATGTTCATCGGCTACAACCCGCTGCACTACAAGCTGTTCATCTGGACCGTGTCCGCGATGCTGTGCGGCATCGCCGGCGCGCTCTACGTGCCGCAGGTCGGCATCATCAACCCGGGGGAAATGTCGCCGGCCAACTCCATCGAAATCGCCATCTGGGTGGCGGTAGGCGGTCGCGGCACGCTGATAGGCCCGGTCATCGGCGCCGGCCTGGTCAACGCGTTCAAGAGCTTTTTCACCGTGGCGTTCCCGGAGTACTGGCTGTTCTTCCTCGGTGCGCTGTTCGTCGGCGTGACGCTGTGGCTGCCCGAGGGCGTGGTGGGCTTGTGGAAACGAATCAGGGCACGGGTCGCGGCATGAGCACGAAATTGATCGAAACCGACAACCGGGGCGGGGATGACGGCTCGCAGGTGCTGGGCCACATCCTCCAGCCCGGCGTCGATCTTTCCCACAAGGTCATCCTCTACCTGGAATAAATCTCGGTGAGCTTCGACGGCTTCAAGGCGCTGAACAATCTCAGCCTGGCCATCGACGCCGGGGAGCTGCGATGCATCATCGGCCCCAACGGCGCCGGCAAGACCACGATGATGGACGTCATCACCGGCAAGACCCGGCCCGATGCCGGCACCTGCTTTTTCGGCCAGACGCTGGACCTGACCCGCATGACCGAGCCGGAAATCGCCCACGCCGGCATCGGCCGCAAATTCCAGAAGCCGACCATCTTCGAGAACCATACGGTATTCGAAAACCTGGAACTGGCGATGAAGACCGACAAGCGCGCCTGGACCAGCCTGTTCGCCTGGCTGTCGCAGGAAGGGCGCGACCGCATCACGGACACGCTGAAGCAGATCCGCCTCGACCGCGAAGCCGACCGCTTGGCCGGGCTGCTCTCGCACGGGCAAAAGCAGTGGCTGGAAATCGGCATGCTGCTGATGCAGGAGCCGCAGCTGCTCCTGCTCGACGAACCGGTGGCCGGCATGACCGACGACGAGACCGAGCGCACCGGCGAGCTGTTCAAGTCGCTGGCCGGCAAGCACAGCCTGGTGGTGGTGGAACACGACATGGCCTTCATCGAACAGCTGGGCGGCAAGGTGACCGTGCTGCACGAAGGCTCGGTGCTGGCGGAAGGCAACCTGGCGACGGTGCAGGCCGACCCGCGCGTCATCGAAGTGTATCTGGGACGTTGACATGCTGACCGTCGAAAACCTCAACCAGTATTACGGCGGCAGCCACATCCTGCGCGACCTCTCGTTCAGCGCACCCACCGGCCAGGTCACCTGCCTGCTCGGCCGCAACGGCGTCGGCAAGACCACGCTGCTGAAATGCCTGATGGGGCTGGTGCCGGCGAAGACCGGCACGGTGAGCTTCGACGGCAGGAACATCACCACGGCGGCCTCGCATGCCCGGGTGAAAGCCGGCATCGGTTACGTGCCGCAGGGCCGCGAGATCTTTCCACGCCTGACCGTGGAGGAAAATCTGCGCATGGGGCTGGCGACGAAACCCGGCGGCACGCCGATTCCGGAACGCATCTACGAGATGTTTCCGGTGCTGAAGGCGATGCTGAAGCGGCGCGGCGGCGACCTCTCGGGCGGCCAGCAGCAACAGCTGGCGATCGGCCGCGCGCTCGCCTTCGGACCCAGGCTGCTGATCCTCGACGAGCCGACGGAAGGCATCCAGCCGTCCATCATCAAGGACATCGAGCGCGCCATCCGCGTGTTGGCCGAGGAGGGCAGCATGGCCATCCTGCTGGTCGAGCAGTACTACGATTTCGCCCGCTCGCTCGCCGACCAGTACCTGCTGATGGAGCGCGGCGAATTCATCAAGCGCGGCGCCGGGGCCGACATGGACAAGGATGGCGTGCGCGAATTGCTCTCCGTATGATGGAGCGATGGACCTCGCCGAACCCCTTTCCTCGATCTGGCACGCCCACCTGTCGCTCGGCTTTCAGCGGCGCGAGGCGGCCACGATTCTCGCCCGTCGCGCGCACGTGGGTCCGTTGCGCATCCAGAAGGCGCTCTATCCCGAAGGCGAAGCGGTCTGTCATGCCATCGTGCTGCATCCGCCGTCCGGCATCGTCGGCGGCGACGAACTGGAAATCGACGTGACGGTGGGGCCGGGCGCCCATGTGCTGCTGACCACGCCGGGGGCCGGCAAGTGGTATCGCAGCGCCGGCGCCTGGGCCAGCCAGCGCCTGGGGTTCGCGGTGGAAGCGCAGGGCGTGCTGGAATGGCTGCCGCAGGAGACCATCGTGTTCGACGCCGCCCGCGCGACGATGCGCAGCACCGTTGATCTTGCCGACGATGCGCGCTTCATCGGTATGGAAGTGCTGTGCCTGGGGCGTCGGGCGTCCGGGGAACGCTTCACCGAGGGTGCCGTGCGCCTCGATACGCGGGTCCGGCGGGCTGGGCGGCCTGTCTGGCTGGAGCGGGGCCTGCTGGAGGGCGGCTCCGGGCTGCTCGACGCCTCGGCCGGGCTGGCCGGATTCAGCGTCAGCGGAACGTTTCTGGCGGTGGCACCTGGCATCGAGCCGGGGCTGCTGACGGCGTGCCGGGACATTCCCGTGCACGAGGCCGGTGCCCGCCATGGCATCACGGCCTTGCCGGAAATGTTGGTGGCGCGTTATCTGGGGCATTCGTCGGAGGCGGCGCGGCGGTGGCTCGTTGCCCTGTGGCAGACGCTGCGCCCGGCGCTGATCGGACGCGAGGCCCAGCTGCCGCGCATCTGGAACACATGAAAGAATCGATATGGAACTGACCCCGCGCGAAAAAGACAAGCTGCTCATCTTCACCGCCGCGCTGCTGGCAGAACGCCGCCGCACGCGCGGCCTCAAGCTCAACTACCCGGAGGCGGTGGCCTTCATCACCGCCGGCATTCTGGAAGGCGCGCGCGACGGCCGCACCGTGGCCGAACTGATGAGCTACGGCACCACGCTGCTGAAGCGCGACGAGGTGATGGAAGGCGTGCCGGAGATGATCCCAGAGATCCAGGTGGAGGCGACCTTCCCCGACGGCACCAAGCTGGTGACTGTCCATCACCCCATCATCTAGAAACGCATGAATAAATCTACTGCGCGTGTCGGATCGGGGTGTGTGCGGTGCTCGCTATCCTCATGTACAACGTCGTACATTCCGGTCGCGGTGCTCCGGACACACCTCGCTGCGACCCGCTCGCTACGATTTCTTCACGCATTTTGAGGCGACCCATGATTCCAGGCGAAATGCAGATCGAACCCGGTGAGATCGAACTCAACGCCGGCCGTCCCACGATCACCCTGGTGGTGGCCAATACTGGCGACCGGCCGGTCCAGGTCGGCTCCCACTATCACTTCCACGAGACCAATGCCGCGCTGGCCTTCGACCGCGACGCGGCACGCGGCATGCGTATGGACATCGCCGCCGGCACGGCGGTGCGATTCGAACCCGGGCAGACCCGCACGGTGCAACTGGTGGCCTACGCCGGCGAGCGCAAGGTATACGGATTTCAGGGCCGGATCATGGGTCCGCTTTAAAGGAGAAACTGAGATGAAACAGAAAACCTTCGCAATGCTTCTGGTGATTTTTTCGCCCTTGGCCTATGCGCATCCGGGCGAGCATCACGGCAACATGCTGAATGCCGTCGTGCATCTTCTGAGCGAGCCGGACCATATGGCGATGGCGCTGATCGCGGTGGTGGTCGGCGTCGCCGCCGCGCGAATTTACCGCCGCCGCGCCGCGTCCCGCATCGGGAACACGCGCCGCTAACCCGGCCTCGAGGAGACCGTCATGGCTGTTCGCATCACTCGCCAGGCCTACGCCGAGATGTTCGGCCCCACTGTCGGCGACCGCGTCCGCTTGGCCGACACCGAGTTGTGGATCGAAGTGGAGCAGGACCACACGATTCCTGGCGAGGAAGTGAAGTTCGGCGGCGGCAAGGTGATCCGCGACGGCATGGGTCAGAGCCAGCGCGTGTCCGCCGAAGTGGCCGACACGGTGATCACCAACGCGCTGATCGTCGATGCGGTCGCCGGCATCATCAAGGCCGACATCGGCCTGAAAAACGGTTACATCCAGGTGATCGGCAAGGCCGGCAACCCGGACGTGCAGCCGGGCGTCACGATTGCGATCGGCGCCGGCACCGAGATCATCGCGGGCGAAGGCATGATCGTCACCGCCGGCGGCATCGATGCCCATATCCACTTCATCTGCCCGCAGCAGATCGAGGAAGCGCTGATGTCCGGCGTCACCACCATGCTGGGCGGCGGCACTGGCCCCGCCACCGGCACCTACGCTACCACCTGCACGCCGGGACCGTGGCACATCCATCGCATGCTGCAGGCGGCGGATGCCTTCCCGATGAACCTCGGCTTCCTCGGCAAGGGCAACGTCAGCCAGCCGGAGCCGCTTAGGGAACAAGTGCGTGCCGGGGCGATGGGCCTGAAGCTGCACGAAGACTGGGGCACCACGCCGGCGGCGATCGACACCTGCCTGACGGTGGCCGACGAAATGGACGTGCAGGTCGCCATCCACACCGACACGCTCAATGAATCGGGTTTCGTCGAGACCACGCTGGATGCCTTCAAGGGCCGCGCCATCCACACCTTCCACACCGAAGGTGCCGGCGGCGGCCACGCGCCGGACATCATCCGGGCGGCGGGCATGCCCAACGTGCTGCCGAGTTCCACCAACCCGACCATGCCTTACACGGTGAACACCATTGACGAGCATCTGGACATGCTCATGGTCTGCCACCATCTCGATGCGTCGATTGCCGAGGACATCGCCTTCGCCGAGAGTCGCATCCGCCGCGAGACCATCGCCGCCGAGGACATCCTGCACGACCTCGGCGCCTTCTCCATGATGTCGTCCGACTCGCAAGCCATGGGCCGGGTCGGGGAGGTGATCATCCGCACCTGGCAGGCGGCGCACAAGATGAAGCTGCAGCGCGGCAGCCTGAAGGAAGACAGCGCGCGCAACGACAACTTCCGCGTCAAGCGCTACATCGCCAAATACACCATCAACCCGGCCATCACCCACGGCATCGGCCACGTAGTGGGTTCGATCGAGGCTGGCAAGCTGGCCGACCTGGTGTTGTGGAAGCCCGCCTTCTTCGGCGTCAAGCCCAGCCTGATCGTCAAGGGCGGCATGATCGCCGCGGCGGCCATGGGCGACCCCAACGCCTCCATCCCGACGCCGCAGCCGGTGCACTACAGGCCCATGTTCGGCAGCTTCGCCGGTGGCCTGAAAACCGCCGTCACCTTCGTCTCGCAAGCCGCACTGGGGAACCCCGAGGTGGCCGCGCTGAATCTTGCCAAACCCCTGATCGCGGTGAAAAACACCCGCAAGCTGGGCAAGCGGGACATGCTGCACAACAGCGCCACGCCGGTCATCGACGTCGACCCCGAAACCTATGCCGTGCGCGCCGACGGCGAGCTGCTGGTGTGCGAGCCGGCAGCCGTGCTGCCGATGGCGCAACGCTACTTCCTGTTCTAAGCCTCCCCCGATCATGATCGTCATCGAACAACGCGCCCCCGTGGATCAACTGGCGACCGAACGCCTGGTGCTGCCTTTCGACCTGCGCTGCAAGAGCCGGCTGCGCACGCAACTGGAGCACGGCGAAGAGGCCGGCCTGTTCCTGGCGCGCGGCACCGTGCTGCGGGCCGGCGACCGACTGCTTGCCAACGACGGCCGCATCGTCGAGGTGGTGGCGGCGCCCGAGGCGGTGATGGAGGTGCGCAGCGGCGACGCGCTGCTGCTGGCGCGTGCCGCCTATCACCTGGGCAACCGGCACGTGGCGGTGGAGCTGCAGCCGGGGCTGGTGCGTTTTGCACGCGACCATGTGCTGGGTGAAATGGTGCGCGGATTGGGGCTGACGGTCACCGAAAACGAAGCCCCCTTCGATCCCGAGAGCGGCGCCTATGGCGGCCACGGCGGTCATGCCCATCCCCACGGCCACAGCGCCGACGGCGAAGGGCGCGGCCCGCGCATCCACGACATGATGCTGCGCGGTGGTCGATGAGCCCCGCCCTGATCCGATTACTGCACCTGGTCAGTCCGACCCTGCCGGTCGGTGCCTACTCCTATTCGCAGGGGCTGGAATGGGGGGTGGAAACGGGCACGGTGAAGAACGAGGTGACTGCTCAGGCCTGGATCGGCGACTGCCTGGAATTCGGCATTGCACGTTTCGAAGCGGTGTATCTGGTCCACATGCTGGCCGCCTGGACGCGGGACGACACGGCCCGGCTTGTCCAACTCGATGACGAGTTCACCGCCAGCCGCGAGAGTGCCGAACTGCGCGCCGAAACCGCACAGATGGGGTATTCGCTCGCTCGCCTGCTGACCGATCTGGGCGGTTTTCCGGCCGCATCGCTCGCGGCATTCAGGCAGCCGAGCTTTCCGCTGGCCTGGAGCTGCGCGGCAGCGGCCTGGCGCATTCCTGTCCAGGATGCCGTCGCCGGCTACCTGTGGGCCTGGGCGGAGAACCAGGTGATGGCCGCGGTGAAGGCCATCCCGCTGGGGCAAACCGCTGGCCAGCGCATGCTGCTGGCCCTGGGGCAGCGCATCCCGGCGCTGGCGGATGCGGCCGTGGCGGCCGACCTCGAAACCGCCTGCAATTACCTGCCGGCCTTCGCCATCGCCTGCAGTTGTCACGAAACCCAATACACGAGACTGTTCAGATCATGACCCATCGCTCCCAGCCCCTGCGCGTCGGCATCGGCGGACCCGTCGGATCCGGCAAGACCGCGCTGACCCTGGCCCTGTGCCAGGCGCTGCGCGAGCGCTACAACATCGCCGTCGTCACCAACGACATTTACACGGAAGAGGACGCGCAGTTTCTGGTGCACAACGAGGCGCTCGCCCCCGAGCGCATCATCGGCGTGGAGACCGGCGGCTGCCCGCACACCGCGATTCGCGAGGACGCCAGCATCAACCTGGAAGCGGTCGACCGCCTCAATAAGCGCTTCCCCGGCCTCGACGTGATCTTCGTCGAAAGCGGCGGCGACAACCTGGCCGCCACCTTCAGCCCCGAGTTGTCCGACCTGACTGTCTACGTCATCGATGTGGCGGCAGGCGAGAAGATTCCGCGCAAGGGGGGGCCCGGCATCACCAAGTCCGATCTGCTGGTCATCAACAAGATCGACCTGGCACCCATGGTCGGCGCTTCGCTGGAGGTGATGGACCGCGATGCCAGGAAGATGCGCGGCGAGCGGCCGTTTGTGTTCTCGAACCTCAAGAGCGGACAGGGCCTGGCGGACATCATCGCCTTCATCGAGCGCGAGGGCATGCTGAGCTAAACGTCCCGCGCCTGTAGCAATTATCATCAGGAGACAAGGTGACAGAATCTTGAACGACATGACTCGAATGCACTGTACCTTTCCTGGGATCAAGAGAGGTGACGCACTGGTGATTGTGGATTTATCTGTTTAGATCAACTGCAGTTGTCTACAAAGGGCCGCTGTCCACGTCGGGACAGATGTTCGAGAAACGTGTCACGACCGGCTGTTCAGGATCGATAGCCGGCCCAATCCTTCACCCCAACGCCCGGATCGACTGCATCGGCGGCACGCGCGTGATGTGGCGCGTGGTGAGCCAGCCGCTCATGCCCACCAGCAGTGCGCCGGCGATGGGAAGCGCGAGCCACAGCCAGGGGTGCAGGCGGACGGGCAAGTCGAACAGGCGGTCGGCGATCAGCGCCATGGCGATTTCGGCGCAGACGCTGGCGAGCAGTCCGGCCAGCACGCCGAGTGCGATGAACTCGCTCCACAAGCCCTTGGCCAGATAGGCGCGCTGGGCGCCCAGGGTGCGCAGCAGCACGGCTTCCTGCTGGCGCGCATCGAGGCTGGCCAGGAGCGTGGCGACGACGACAGCCATGCCGGCGGCAAGCAGGAATCCCAGCAGCAATTGAATCGCGCCGATGATCTGCGCGAATACCGCCTCGATGTTGGCGATGAGTTTGTCGAGCGCGAGGATGGTGATGCCGGGGAAGGTTTTGACGAAGCCGGGCAGCACGCCGGTGGCGTCCGGCGGTACGTAGACGCTGGCGATGGAACTGGCGGGCAGGGCATCGAGCTGGCCGGGCGCGAAAATGACGAAGAAGTTGGGCTGCATCGAGTCCCACTTCACGCTGCGGATGCTGGTGATGCGCGCGGTGAGCGTCTGGTCGCCGACCTGGAAGCCGAGCGTATCGCCGACCGCCAGATCCAGCCGCTCCGCCATGCCGGATTCGACCGAGATTTCTGCGGAAGGGTCGCTGCGCAGCGGCGGGGCACCCGCCGGCGGTGTCAATTCCGCATCGGCTTCAGGCGATAGCGGATTGCCTGCCTTTGGCATGCCCTTTACGGGTGCTGCGGAAGGGTCGCTGCGCAGCAGCGGGGTACCCGCCGGCGTACCCTTTACGGGTGCTGCGGCGCGGCGCTCGCCGTGCCAGTGCCCGGCCAGCACGGTGTTGTTGGCGGGCAGGACGGCGGTCCAGGTGAGGTTGAGTTCGCGCCGCAGGGTGTTGCTGTCGCGCTTCTCCGGCGGCAGCGTCTCGGCGATGGGCTGGCCGTTCTTGCTGACCAGGCGGCCGCGCACCATGGGATACAGCGCAGAGGCCTGGAGGCGATGCTGCGACAGATAGGCGGCCACTGCGTCTTGCTGATGCGGCGCAATGTTTACCAGAAAGTAGTTGGGTGCCTGCGGCGGCAGCTGCTGGCGCCAGCTATCGACGAGGTCGCTGCGTACCAGCGCCAGCAGGGCCACCAGAAACAGCGCCAAGGTGAAGGCGCCGAGCTGCAGGGTGCTGTCGAAGCGGTGGCGCAGCATCTGCGCAAGACCGAATCGCAGCGGGCCGTAGCTGATTTTCTGCACGCCGCGGCCGGCTACCAGCGCCAGCCGCGCCAGCAGAGTCAGCACAGCAACCAGTGCGGCCAGCGCACCGACGAAAACGCCGACCAGTTTGACGTCGCCCGCATACCAGGCGATCAGGATCAGCAGCGCTGAGCCGCTGATGGCAACGCTGAGCCAGGCGGCCACCGGCAGCGGTGGAATATCGCGGCGCAGCACGCGCAGGGGCGGCACGCGTATCAGCCGCATGAGCGCGGGCAGGCTGGCACCCGCCAGCGCCAGGAGGCCGCTGACAACGGCAACCCCGACCGGTGCTGCGCCAAGCGACGGCAGGCGGGTGACGGCGTCCGGCAGGATCAGCCCTGCCAGCGCCTGCTGCATCAGTGCGCCGATTGCCACACCGAGGAGGCTGCCAAGCAGTCCGAGCGTCAGCAACTGGATGGCGTACAGCGTGCGCAGTTGCGCCGTGGTGGCGCCGAAGCAGCGCAGCAGGGCCGCCTGGTCGTAATGGCGCAGCGCGTGGCGATGCGCAGCGATGGCGATGGCTGCCACCGACAGCAGGAGACTGATCAGCGCGGTGAGCTGGATGTAGTGATCGGCATTGGCGAAAGCACCGCGCAGGGTTTCGACGCCTTCACGCGAGCCGATGAGGCGCTGGGTGCTGTCGAGTTTTGTCTTCAGTGCAGCGCTGAAAGCGGCTAGTGCGCCGGGTTCACCGGAAAACTGATACAGGTAGGTGAGCCGGCTTCCAGGCTGCAGCACCCGGGTGCGTTCGATTTCGTCTGCGCGCATGAATACGCGCGGGGCAAGGCCGAATACGCCGCCGAGTTGGCCGGGTTCTTCTGCCACCAGGCCGGCGATGCGGAATGTGGCCTCGCCGATCTGCACCGGATCGTCGACCTGTACATCCAGCAGCGCCAGCAGTTCCTGGTCGACATAGATCGCGCCAGGCGGCGGCTGGGCCGGGCGAGGTGTGCCGGCTTCAAACGGGCGGTCGGCAATGCGCACGCTACCGCGCAGCGGATAGGCTGCGTCGACCGCGCGCAGCGTCGCCAGCTGGAAAGCGTCGCCGTGGCTGACCATGCTGGCGAATTCGAGCGCGCTGCTGGTTCGAAGAGGATGGGACGGCCAGGTTTCGATCGGGCGCGGGCTGCTGACCAGCAGGTCGGCGCCAAGAAAGCTGGCACCCTGCTCACTCATGGCGCGCTTGATGCGGTCACCGAGAAACCCGGTGGTGCTGACGCTGCCGACACCGATGATCAGCGCCAGCAGTAGCACGCGCCATTCGCCGCTGGCGCGTTCGCGCCGCAGCAGCCACAGGCCCAGCCGCATGAACGTCATGCGGAAACCGCCTCGCATGCGCGGCCGGCGACCAGATGCAACCGGCGCTGGCAGCGTGCCGCCAGCGCGTCGTCGTGGGTGACCAGGATCAGCGTGGTGTGGGCGGACGCGTTGAGCTCGAACAGCAGGTCGATGATGCGTGCGCCGGTGTCGGCGTCGAGATTGCCGGTGGGTTCGTCGGCGAACACGATCTCGGGGTCGGTGGCGAAGGCGCGCGCGATGGCGACGCGCTGCTGTTCCCCGCCGGACAGCTGGCGCGGCGTGTGGCCGGCGCGTGCGGCCAGTCCGACGCGATCGAGCCAGTGGATGGCTCGGTCGCGCGCGTCGGCGCGGCCGGCCAGTTCCAGAGGAAGCAGAACGTTTTCCAGCGCAGTGAGCGCGGGCAGCAGCTGGAAGGACTGGAACACGAAGCCGATGCGGCCGGCGCGCAGCCGCGCACGGGCGTCCTCGTCGAGATCGTTGAGGCGCTGCCCGAGCAGAAAGAGTTCACCCGCGGACGGCTGGTCCAGCCCTGCCAGCAGGCCCAGCAAGGTGGATTTTCCGGAGCCTGACGCGCCGGTGATGGCGAGCGTTTCGCCCGCTTTGACGGCAAGCTCGACTTCGCTGAGGATGGCGAGCGTGCCGTCTGCCGTGACCACGCGTTGCGACAGGGCGTGTGCCGTGACGACGCCGCACGATTGCGCTGCGCTGGCTGAACCTGTGGGGAACCGGGTGCTGTCTGGAGGCGTCATTAACGTGGGATCGGGTTAAGGTGAGTGAATGAATTATCGCGTGTGGGTGCTGTTTCTGTTGTGCTTGCCGGGTTGGGCGCTGGCCGGTTCGTGTTCCCTGTTGATTGTCGGCGACAGCCTGAGTTCCGGATATGGCCTCGCGCCAGGGAAAAACTGGGTGGATCTGCTTGATGCGCGGCTGAAAAAATCGGCGCCGCAATGGCGCGTGGTCAACGCCAGCGTGAGCGGCGACACCACGCAGAACGGCCTGCAGCGTTTGAAGCCTGCGCTGGAACGACAGCGCCCGCAAGGTGTGCTGATCGAACTCGGCGGCAATGATGTCCTGCGCGGCACGCCGCCGCAGGTGATCCGGCAGAATCTGCTTGCCATGATTCGCCAGGCCAAGGCGGCAGGCGTCTGGGTGGCCCTGCTGGAAGCGCCGGTCCTGCCCAATTACGGCAAACTGTATGCCGATGCGGTGATGAGGTTGTATGTCGACCTGGCGCGCGAGGAGAAGATTATTCGCGTGCCGTGTTTTGTCTGTGGTGTGGGCATCACGAAGGGCATGATGCAGGCTGATGGCATCCATCCGAATGAAAAGGCTCAGGGAAAAATGCTCGATGCCGTCTGGCCGCACATCAAACCGGCACTGCGTTGCCCGGGGAAAAAACCATGAGCGGCGCGCTCTGTCCGTGCGGTTCAGGGCGTGGGCTTGAGGCCTGCTGCGCGCCCTTTCACGCCGGCATGCGCGCGCCGGATGCCGAAAGGCTGATGCGCTCGCGCTACAGCGCCTATGTGCTGGGGCTGGAGGATTACCTGCTGGCGACCTGGCATCCTTCGACCCGTCCTGCAGCGCTGGAACTCGATGCAACGCCGCGTCCGCACTGGCTGGGGCTGACGGTCAAGGCCCACGCGCTGCAGGATGAAACCCATTCGACAGTGGAATTCGTTGCCCGCTACAAGCTCAATGGCCGAGCATTCAGGCTGCATGAGACCAGCCGTTTCGAGAAAGTGGACGGGCGTTGGCTGTATGTCGGTGGCGAGATTCGCGAATGAAGCAGTACGTCATGCCAGGCGGCTGCAAAATGAACAAAGCCCGCTTGCGCGGGCTTTGTTCTGCTTCTCACTAAACGGTGGGGTGGATGATGGGACTCGAACCCACGACAACAGGAATCACAATCCTGGACTCTACCAACTGAGCTACATCCACCATTGAGTTGTCAGCCAGGCTGACAACGAAAACCTTGGCCTGCCCGACAGGAATCGAACCTGTAACCCCCAGCTTAGAAGGCTGGTGCTCTATCCAGTTGAGCTACGGGCAGAGACTCACTTCTCGGGCGCTATCTCTTACTTGTCGAATAGGGGGTGGTCGGGGTGAGGGGATTCGAACTCCTGACATCCTGCTCCCAAAGCAGGCGCGCTACCGGGCTGCGCTACACCCCGAAATCCTATCGGCGCTTCACAGCGCATTTCGGAGAGGCGAGACTATACCTTGGCGAGTCGGCGGGGTCAATTTTCGCTTGAGTCGGATCGGGGGTTCCGGGAAAATCACCCTTTTGCTTCAGGGTTGTCTTGATGAGCGCACGTATTCTCGACGGCAAGGCCATGGCCGATACCATCCTCGCAGTGGTCCACGACAAGGTGGCGGAGCGCGAGGTGCAGGGCAAGCGTCGTCCCGGCCTGGCGGTGATCCTGGTCGGCAGCGATCCGGCCTCGGCGGTGTACGTGCGCAACAAGAAGCGCGCCTGCGAGCGCGCGGGCGTCACCAGCGTGTCGCACGATCTGCCGGCGACCACCACCCAGGATGAACTGCTGGCCCTGATCGATACGCTGAATGCCGACGGTGCCATCGACGGCATCCTGGTGCAGCTGCCGCTGCCCCCCCACATCGATGCCGAGACGGTGATCGAGCGCATCCGCCCGGACAAGGATGTCGACGGCTTCCACCCCTACAACATCGGCCGCCTGGCGGTGAAGATGCCGACGCTGCGGCCCTCCACCCCGCGCGGCATCATGACGCTGTTGCGCGCGACCAACGAGGAGCTGCGCGGCAAGAATGCGGTGATGGTGGGCGCGTCCAACATTGTCGGACGCCCGATGAGCCTCGAACTTTTATTGGCAGGCTGCACCATCACCGTGTGTCACAGTGCGACGCGCGATCTGGAAACCTTCGTGCGCTCCGCCGAAATCCTGGTGGTGGGGGTGGGCAAGCCGCGCATGATCCCGGGCGACTGGGTGCGCGAAGGCGCGATCGTGATCGACGTCGGCATCAACCGTCTGCCCGACGGCAAGCTGGTCGGCGATGTCGATTTCGACACCGCGGTCGAGCGTGCCAGCTGGATCACCCCGGTGCCGGGTGGGGTGGGGCCGATGACCGTGGCGACCTTGCTGGAAAACACGCTCGAAGCTGCGCTGATGCACAACCCCTGAACGGTTTTTTATCCGCGAAGGACGCGAAGAAATTCAATTGGCGTGCAGCGCTCTGAGGTAGGCCACGTCGACGAACGGCTGGAAAAGGTCGGCGCCGGCAATGCGCCGGCTGGGTGCACCCGGGTCGCCTAGATCGGACAGCACGACGGCAGCGCCGCTGAAGTCGTGATCCAGCGTGTAATCGTTGACTGTCACCAGGGTCTTGAGGCCGGCGCCGAGGCTGGCGCGCAGGCCGTTCTCGGAATCCTCGAACGCCAGGCAATTCGCCGCGGTGAGTCCCATTTTTTCCAGTGCGTAGACATAGATGTCGGGTGCGGGTTTCTTCGCCGGCACGATGTCGCCTGCGGCAATTACCTCGAACCAGTCCTGCGTGCCGGCTCCCAGGCTGTGTTCCAGCAGCACGGTGACGTTTTCCGGGGGGGTGGTGGTGGCGATCGCCAGGCGCAGGCCAGCGGCGCGCGCCTCGGCCAGCAGCCGCTTGACACCGGGGCGCATCGGAATGCCGCCTTGGGCGGCCAGCGCGCTGTAATGGCGGGTCTTGGCCTTGTGCAGTTCGGCCACCAGCTCGTCGAAGTCGTCCGGTTTCCTATAGTCCGGCCGAAAGTGGTCGATATAGTGCTTCATGCGCTCCTTGCCGCCGGTGACGGCGAGCAGCTTGCCGTACAGGGCGACATCCCAGTGCCAGTCGAGACCGGCATCCTTGAAGGCTTGATTGAAGGCGGGACGGTGGCCGTCACGCTCGGTGTCGGCAAGGGTGCCGTCCACGTCGAAGAGCAGGGCGTGTAGTGTCATGTGGGTTGCGGCGCTTGAGCGATTCTGATATTAAGTCGGGTTGGGTTTTGCCCGGAATACACCAATATTTTCAAAGAGAACGAGATGGCTGAAACATTGATGCGCTTTGAGCCTTACAAGGCCAAAAAGGGCGAAGAATACATGAACGCGAAACAGCTCGCGCATTTTCGCAAAATGCTCGATGCCTGGAAAGCCGAACTGTCGCAGGACATCGATACCACGCTGCATTCCATGCAGGACGAGCAGACCGTGTTCGCCGATCCCAACGACCGCGCCACCCAGGAATCCGACATGGCGCTGGAGTTGCGCAACCGCGACAGGGAACGCAAGCTGATCAAGAAAATCAACGAAACCATCGCCAAGATCGATAGCGGCGATTATGGTTACTGCGAATCCTGCGGTGTCGAAATTGGCCTGGACCGCCTGCAGGCGCGGCCGACCGCGACGCTGTGTATCGACTGCAAGACGCTCGAGGAAATTCGCGAGCGTCAGGTTGCAAAATAATGGCGGCCCTTCAGGCCGTCAGATAGAAGTCGGCACGTCAGCTCGCCAGATAAACAATCCGGGGAAACACACCATGGCCCAGAGTAGTTCGAATCAGTCCGACGAGTTTGACCGTTACTACAATGGCCTGCTTTACAGCGTGATGCGTTGGGATCAACTGACGTCGTTCTGGCAAAGGGTCGATACCGGGGCAGGCTGGTACCTCTATGCAGTCGGGCAGGATGTGCCGCAGGCGTCTTCCTCCGCCGACAAGGTGCAACAATTCATGCGCGAACTGGACGAATTGCTGCGGCGCGAGCATCACGAGGATTACTGTGCGATTGTCTACGCCGACAACCTGGATGCGCCCAACTTCATCAAGATTTACGATCCCAATCATCTCGGCAGTTCGTGCGGTTCCAGCTCGATGAAGTCCTCGGTGGTGCCGGGCTGGCTGATGAGCAAGATGCCGCCGCGGGAACTTGAAATGCGTGGTGTGGTGACCGGCCAGCGCAAACGCTGGTGGCAGTCGTTTCTGGGTGAAACGATCTGAGGGTCAGATTGATCAGGCAATAAAAAACGCGCTCATCGGCGCGTTTTTTATTGCCTGTGAACATGCCGCGCCGACGGGCGCGGCATATGGTCCAATCAGCTGGCCTGTTCTTCGTCGCTGGGCGTCGGCGTCGGAGCAGGGGCTTCCAGCAGCGCCTTCATCGACAGGCGCAGGCGACCTTTTTCGTCGGCCTCTAGAATCTTCACCTTCACGACCTGGCCTTCCTTCAGGTAGTCGCCGATGGTGTTGACGCGCTCGTGGGCAATCTGCGAAATGTGCAGCAGACCGTCGCGGCCCGGCAGCACGTTGACGATCGCACCGAAGTCCAGCAGCTTGATGACCGGACCTTCGTAGACCTTGCCGACTTCGACTTCGGCGGTGATTTCCTCGATGCGCTTCTTGGCGAGTTCGCCGGCTTCCATGCTGGTGCAGGCAATCTTCACGCTGCCGTCTTCCTGGATGTCGATCTGGGTGCCGGTTTCCTCGGTCAGCGCGCGGATGACGGCGCCGCCCTTGCCGATGACGTCACGGATCT
>JAIBFE010000210.1 GCA_019459705.1 Thiobacillus sp.
GGTGGTGTCGGCGGCCAGGCCGGCAAATTCGCCCGCCAGCTGGCCGACGAAGGCCTCGTAGATCGGCCGGATGGCGATTTCGGAATAGCGCACGCCCAGCCGCTTCACCATGTCGCGCGAGTCCTCGACGCTGATGCCCGCCGTGTAGTCCGACGGCATCATCACCGCGTGCACTTTGTCCGCACCGATCGCGTCGGCAGCGATCGCCAGCGTCAGCGCCGAATCGATGCCGCCCGACAGGCCGAGATGCACGCCCTTGAATCCGTTCTTGCCGACGTAGTCGCGCACCGCCAGCACCAGCGCGTCGTAGACGGCAGCCTCCTCGTCCGGCAGGGCATGCTGCGGACCGATGCAGGTATCGCCCACCAGATCGAAATAGAACACCCCTTCCTGCCAGGCCGGGCACTGCGCCACCACGTCGCTGTCGGCATTCAGCGCAAACGACGCGCCGTCGAATACCAGTTCGTCCTGCCCGCCAACCATGTTGGCGTAGACGATCGGCACGCCCGCTTCGGCGAGGCGCGAGCGCGCCACGGCGACGCGCTCGCGCTCCTTGTTGAGATGGTAGGGCGAGGCGTTGGGCACCAGCAGCCAGTCGGCGCCGGCTTCCATCGCGCGTGACGCCGGACCCGGTTCCCAGATGTCGCCGCAAATGTTGAGGCCGAAATTCACGCCGCCGCAGGCGAACACGCAGGCGACATCGCCGCTGTCGAACACGCGCCGCTCGTCGAACACGGAATGGTTGGGCAGGTGATGCTTGCGGTATACCGTTTCAATCTTGCCATTGCGCAGCAGTGCCGCGGCGTTGAACAGGCCGTCGTCGCTGCGCGCGGGGTAGCCGACGATGAGCGCCAGTCCGGGCGGCGCCTCGACAGCCAGCTTCTCGACCGCTGCTGCGCACGCCGCGGTGAAATCGCGCCGCAGCACCAGGTCTTCGGCCGGGTAGCCGCAGATCGACATTTCGGGGGTGAGCAACAGCGCCGCGCCGGCGGCGTGAGCCTCGTTGGCGGCGGCCAGCAGGCTGGCTGCGTTGCCGGCGATGTCGCCGACGGTGAGGTTGAGCTGGGCGACGCCGAGTTTCATCGAGTGGGCTTCAGCTTCAGCGCGCCGCCAGCGCCTGCTGCACGGCCTCGGGGCCCCCCGCGGGGGGGGGGCGCCCGCGACGACAACGCCGACGGCTTCCAGCGCGCGGATCTTGGCATCCGCCGTCCCCGCGCCGCCGGCAATGATCGCGCCCGCGTGGCCCATGCGCTTGCCCTTGGGCGCAGTGCGCCCGGCGATGTAGGCGGCGACGGGCTTCTTCATGTTCGAGCGGATGTACTCGGCCGCTTCTTCCTCGCGGCTGCCGCCGATTTCGCCGACCAGGATCACCGCTTCGGTCTGCGGGTCGGCCTCGAACAGTTGCAGGCAGTCGATGAAGTCCAGCCCCTTGATCGGGTCGCCGCCGATGCCGACGCAGGTCGACTGGCCCAGCCCCAGTTGCGTGGTCTGGTGCACCGCTTCGTAGGTGAGCGTGCCGGAGCGCGAGACGATGCCGATCCTGCCTTTTTGATGAATCACGCCGGGCATGATGCCGATCTTGCATTCGCCCGAGGTGATGATGCCGGGACAGTTGGGGCCGATCAGCCTGGCGCCGTTGGCCCTTAGCGCGGCCTACACGATCAGCATCTCCATCACCGGGATGCCCTCCGTAGATCGGAACAGCGACGTGAAAGGAAAAAAT
>JAIBFE010000093.1 GCA_019459705.1 Thiobacillus sp.
GTGGCGCTGGCTGCGGCAGTCCAGGCCGCCGCCAGCCCACGTATAATTCATCCAATGTAACAATATCGCGGCACCACCATTCTCTCCGTCCGCCGGGGCAATGACGTCGCCCTCGGCGGCGACGGCCAGGTCACCCTCGGCAACATCGTCATCAAGTCCACCGCACGCAAGATCCGACGGCTGCATCAGGACAAGGTGCTGGCCGGGTTCGCCGGCGGCACCGCCGACGCCTTCACCCTGTTCGAGCGCTTCGAGGCCAAGCTCGACAAGCACTCCGGCCACCTGCTCAGGAGCGCGGTCGAACTCGCCAAGGACTGGCGCACCGACCGCATGCTGCGGCGACTCGAAGCAATGCTGGCGGTGGCCGACCGTGAGTACTCGCTCATCATCACCGGCAATGGCGACGTACTGGAGCCCGAACTGGGCATTGCCGCCATCGGCTCCGGCGGCGCCTTCGCTCAATCCGCCGCCCGCGCGCTGCTGGAAAACACCGACCTGCCCCCGCTTGAAATCGTCAAAAAGAGCCTCACCATTGCAGGCGACATCTGCATCTACTCGAATCAGAATCACGTGATCGAAACCCTGTGAAGGGTGAGGCGTGAGGCGAACAAGCCCGCTCCGCAACGCCTCACCCCTTACACCTGACGCCTCACCCCACTCATGACTCCCAAAGAAATCGTCCACGAACTCGACAAGCACATCGTCGGCCAGGCCGCTGCCAAGCGGGCAGTCGCAGTCGCATTGCGCAACCGCTGGCGGCGCCAGCAGGTGAGCGAGCCCCTGCGCCAGGAAATCACGCCGAAGAACATCCTGATGATCGGGCCGACCGGGGTGGGCAAGACCGAGATCGCGCGCCGCCTGGCGCGGCTCGCCAACGCGCCCTTCATCAAGATCGAGGCGACCAAGTTCACTGAGGTTGGCTACGTCGGGCGCGACGTCGATACCATCATCCGCGACCTGATGGAAACCGCGATCAAGGATTTGCGTGCACAGGCAACGCAGAAGGTGAAGTTTCGCGCCGAGGAAGCCGCCGAGGAACGCATCCTCGACGCGCTGTTGCCGCCGCCGAGGAGCGTCGGCTTTAACGAGCCCGAACCTGCGCGCGAGGAAAGCACGGCGCGCCAGCGTTTCCGCAAGATGCTGCGCGAAGGCACGCTCGACGACAAGGACATCGAGATCGAGCTTGCGGCGGTGAACCCCAGCATGGAAATCTTCACGCCACCGGGGATGGAAGACCTGTCGCAGCAACTGCAGGGCATGTTCGCCAACCTCGGGCAAAGCCGCCGGCAAAGCCGCAAGCTGAAAGTGCGCGAGGCAATGAAGCTGCTGACCGAGGAGGAAGCCGGGCGGCTGATCAACGACGAGGAAACCAAGCAGCAGGCGCTCGAGGCGGTCGAACAGAACGGCATCGTATTCCTCGACGAGATCGACAAGATCGCCACCCGCAGCGACGCGCACGGCAGCGACGTATCGCGCCAGGTCGTGCAGCGCGACCTGCTGCCGCTGATCGAGGGCACCACCGTATCGACCAAGTACGGCATGGTGAAGACCGACCACATCCTGTTCATCGCCAGCGGCGCGTTCCACCTGTCGAAGCCGTCCGACCTCATTCCCGAGCTGCAGGGCCGGCTGCCGATCCGCGTCGAACTGCAGGCGCTTTCCGTGGAGGATTTCGAGCAGATCCTGACCTCGACCGACGCCTGCCTGACCCGTCAGTACGAAGCCCTGCTGGCGACCGAAGGCGTGGCGCTCACGTTCACCCGTGACGGCATCCGCCGCATCGCCGAGATCGCCTTCGAGGTCAACGAGCGCACCGAAAACATCGGCGCACGCCGCCTGCATACGGTGATGGAAAAGCTGCTGGAGGACATTTCCTTCGACGCCGGCAGCGTCAGCGGTGAACACGTAGTCGACGCCGACACCGTCACCACGCGATTAGCCGCGTTGGCCGCCCGCGAAGACCTCGCGCGTTATGTTTTGTAGCGCACCGATGAATGCATCGCGCTACCTTCTGTAATCCTTTTTCTCTCTAATCCCTGATTCCAGCCCACTAAAGCCTCTGATCCATGAAACCCGAAACCGTCCCCCCCATCGAACGCCGCGGCCAATTTCTAACCACCATCCTGTTCGGCAGCCGCTGGCTGCAAGTGCCGCTCTACCTCGGCCTGATCATCGCGCAACTGGTCTACGTCGTGCATTTCATGGTCGAACTGGAGCATCTGGTCGTCGGCACCTTCAAACTCAGCGAAGAAGCCATCATGCTCATCGTGCTGGGCCTGATCGACGTGGTGATGATCTCCAACCTGCTCATCATGGTCATCGTCGGCGGCTACGAAACCTTCGTCTCGCGCCTGCGGCTCGAAGGCCACCCCGACGAGCCCGAGTGGCTGTCGCACGTCAACGCCAACGTGCTGAAGGTCAAGCTCGCCACCGCCATCATCGGCATCTCGTCGATCCACCTGCTGAAGACCTTCATCAACGCCCCCAACCTGGATGAAAAGGTCCTGCTGTGGCAGACCATCATCCACATGGCCTTCATCGTGTCGGCGGTGGCGATCGCCTATATCGACAAGCTGATGCCGCATCCGGCCAAGCATTGAGCGGTGGATGGCGGCGTTTTGGGCGGCGCTATGCCGTGGCTAATGCCGCCATCGACATTACTTATTTGGCTGCCCACCTCCACAGGCGGAAAATCGCCCGGTTAAGTGACGTTTAATCTGGAGAGACCGACATGGCCACCCGCGACACCCTCACCCCCAAAGAAGCCCAATGCAGCGGCGGCGCCGACTACGCGGCACTGGCGCTGGAAGCCCTGCTGGAACCCGCTGACGCAGCCTACGCCAAGGAACTGATGGACCGCGTGGCGGACGACTGCCAGTTCACCAAGGACATGGCGGCGTGCGCCATCGTCTACAAGGCGCTGGGCGAGCAGGGTCGCGCCGAGGAGCTGCTGCAGACCGCCGATGACTACTGCATGAGCGGCGAGGAGCAGATCGCGCTGGCGGAAGCCAAGTTCAAGGTACTGGGCGACAAGGCGGCGGCGGTAGGCGCGTATGAAAAGGCGCTGAAGGAGACCAGCAACCTCGACCCGCTGATCGACCTGGCGAAGAACGTGATGAGCGTGATCGCCGACAACGCGTTTGCCAAGAAGGTGCTGGAAAAGGCCGAGGCGAAAATCTCGCGCGCAGTGGAGTTCAGCAAACTGGCCGCGGCTTCGGCCGAACACCTGCTGGACAAGGACTACGCCGCGGCGATCTTCAACAAGGCGGCGGAAAAGCTCTCCACCGTGCCCGATCTGCTGTCGCTGGCGGGTGAAGTCACCAAGACCCTGGGCGACCCGCAAAAGGCCAAGGCCTTGTACCAACGCGCACTGGAAGGCACAACCGATTTCACTGCCGCCAGGACGCTGATCGAATCGGCCAGGCAGGCCGGCGATACCGCCTTCACCCAGGCCGCGCTGAAGAAAGCCGGCGATCTCGCCAGCGCCACCGGCGAATACATCGAACTCGCCGAGGGACTCGCCAGCGTGGGCGACAAGCCGGGTGCCACCGCGCTGCTGGACAAGGCCGAGGAAGCCGTGGCCGGGCTGGACGAAATGCAGAAGCTGGTGACGGCGGTGGAAGCCCACCTGGCGGATGATGCCGAACGCCTGACCCGGGTCAAGGCCAAGCTGGAAAAGCGCCAGGCCAATCACGCGCGCTACATGGAATTCCAGCAACTGGAAAAGGACGCGGTCAGCGTCAAGCAGTTCCTCGCCCTGGCCGAGCGCGTGCGACTGGAACTGGAAGACCCGTTCTATTCCGCCAAGCTGATCGAATCGGCCGAAACCCTGCTCGACGGCACCGGCTACCAGTTCTCGCGCTACAAGCCGATTCTGGTTGCGGTGGACAAGAACCTCGACGACACCGCCTGGCTCGGCCGCCTGCTCGACCGCGCCGCGGAGAACGCCACTGACTTCATCGCTTTCAAGGATCTGGTCGTCACCGCCGCGCATCTGAAGCACCGCGAACTCGGCGTGTCCAAGGCGCGCGCCTACCTCGCCGCGCGTGAAGCCGCGCTGGCAGCGGATGCCAACGCCACCGTGTACGACACCGCGAAGCGCGCCGAAGCGCGCTTAGCGGCGGCGCCGGGA
>JAIBFE010000123.1 GCA_019459705.1 Thiobacillus sp.
TGATCCGCGACAAGGTGCAGAACAAGGAATACGACGCCTCGCACATGCTGTCGCCGATGCCGCTGGCGATGTCGCTGGGGCTGGGTTCGGCCAAGCAGGCGGTCGACGTGGCGTCGATCCAGAACATCAACGGCCAGGCCATCACCCTGTCCCTCAAGCACAAGGACAAGATGAATCCCAAGGACTGGAAAGGCATGAAGTTTGGCCTGCCGTTCGACTACTCGATCCACAACCTGCTGCTGCGCTACTACCTCGCCGAGCACGGTCTCGACCCCGACAAGGATGTCGAGCTGCGCATGATGCCGCCCCCCGACATGGTGGCCAACCTGCGCGCCGGCAACATCGACGGCTTCCTCGGCCCCGAGCCGTTCAACCAGCGCGCGGTGTATGAGGAAGTCGGCTTCATCCACACCCTGTCGCGCGACCTGTGGGACGGCCATCCGTGCTGCGCCTTCGGCGTGCAGGAAGGCTTCTACAAGCAGTATCCCAACACCTACGCCGCGCTGTTCCGTGCCATCGCCAGCGCCACCGACTACGCGCACAAGCCGGAAAACCGCAAGGCCATCATCGAGGCGATCGCGCCGGCCAACTACCTCAACCAGCCGATCCCGGTACTGGAACAGGTGATGACCGGGCGCTTTGCCGACGGCCTCGGCAAGGTGAGGAACGTGCCCGACCGCGTCGACTTCGATCCCTTCCCCTGGCAGTCGATGGCGGTGTGGATCCTCACCCAGCTCAAGCGCTGGAACTACATCAAGGGCGACATCAACTACCAGATGGTGGCCGAGGAAGTGTTCCGCGCCACCGACGCCCGCGCCCGCATGGCCGAACTCGGCCTCAAGGCGCCGAAAGCGAACTCCATGAAGCACACCATCATGGGCAAGGTGTTCGACCCCGCGAAACCGGCCGAGTACCTCAACTCCTTTGTCATCAAACGCACATGAAGATGAAACTCTCGCTCAGCCAGAAGGCCGGCCTGCTGTCGGTCGGCCTGTTCGCGGTGATCCTGCTGGTGTGGCAGCTGGCGACGCTGCCGGAAGCCAGGGTCGTCGCGGCCGACGTCGATCCCGAATACGCCGCGCTGATGGGCGGCGGGGCGGCCAGTTCGGCGTCGAGCTTCCCCACTCCGGCGGCGATGGCGCAGACGCTGTGGGACAAGCTGTCCGACCCGTTCTACGACAACGGCCCCAACGACAAGGGCATCGGCATCCAGCTCGCCTATTCGCTGGCGCGCGTGCTCGGCGGCTTCTTCCTCGCCGCCGTGGTGGCGATCCCGCTCGGCTTCGCCATCGGCAACTCGCGCGTGTTCTACCAGGCGATCAACCCCTACGTGCAGCTGCTGAAACCGATCTCGCCGCTGGCGTGGATGCCGCTCGCCCTGTACACGATCAAGGACGCGTCGGCCTCGGCCATCTTCGTCATCTTCATCTGCTCGCTATGGCCGATGCTGATCAACACCGCGCACGGTGTCGCCAATGTGCGGAAAGACTGGCTCGACGTGTCGCGCACGCTGGAGGTGAATCCGCTGCGCCTCGCTTTCCGCGTCATCCTGCCGGCCGCCGCGCCGACGATATTGACCGGCATGCGCATCTCCATGGGCATCGCCTGGCTGGTCATCGTCGCCGCCGAAATGCTGGTCGGCGGCACCGGCATCGGCTACTTCGTGTGGAACGAGTGGAACAACCTGTCGCTCACCAA
>JAIBFE010000131.1 GCA_019459705.1 Thiobacillus sp.
GCAGATCAGGGTGGGCTTGTCGGTGCTGGCCTTGGCTTTCTGGATGGCAGCTTCGAGCGCGACGACGTCATGGCCGTCCACGTTCGGGATCACCTGCCAGCCATAGGCTTCAAAGCGCTTGGCGTGTCGTCGTCGATCAGCGCCGGGCCGAATTGCTTGTGCGATGCGCCATGGCCGCCGCCGCCCTTGAACTTGGCGGGCATCAGCTTGCTGCCGAGCGCGCCGAGCAGCGCCGCCGCCAGCACAATCCACGGGAAACCGATGTCGAACACGAAGATGCCGATGAAGGCGAGCGCCGCCATCCCCCACAGCACTTCGTTCTTCAGCGCGCGCGCGCCGATGCGCCAGGCTGCGAACAGGACGATCGCCACCACCGCCGGCTTGATGCCGTAGAAGAGGCCCTGCACCCAGGGCAGGTCGCCGTAGGCCAGATACAGGCCGGCCAGCAAGGACAGCAGCAGAAAGGCTGGCAGGAAGAACAGCACGCCGGCGATTACGCCCCCTTTGACGCCGTGCATCAGCCAGTTGATGTAGATCGCCAGCTGGGTTGCCTCCGGCCCGGGCAGCAGCATGCAGTAGTTGAGCGCATGCAGGTAGCGGTGCTCGGAAATCCAGCGGCGTTTCTCCACCAGTTCCTGATGCATCATCGAGATCTGCCCGGCGGGACCGCCAAAGCTGATGAAGCCGAGCTTGAGCCAGTATTTGAAGGATTCGCCCAGGGTGACGGGCGCGGGTGCGGTGGTTGGTACGGTGTCCAAGAAAAATGCTCCAGCTTGAATGGATAAAACCAGGCTTGGACGGGACACCGTCTTGGGGATGGGGACATCTTGACATCGGGGGCTGGTACCCCGACCAGGGCGATTATCGACACTGCCATGGCGCAGCGTCAACCGGATCGGCCTATACGCATGCTTAGAGTATGGTTTTTATCATTAACTTTAGTGAATGGTTTTAATTAAAAATCTATATTATTCATTATTGATCAGCATCCCTAGAATGGCCGGACGCTCCCGTGTGCCAACCCGCAGAGGCCCGCCATGTTCAGTTTGTCCAATATGCTGATCCCTGCAATCCTGTTCTTTGCGCTGGGCTTCCTCGCGCAGCTGATTCGTTCGGATCTGAAGTTTCCCCCCGATCTTGCCAAGGCCTTGTCCATCTACCTGCTCGTCGGGATCGGCCTGCACGGCGGGATCGAGCTGGCCAAGATCGACGCGGCCGGCGCGCTGAGTGCCGTGGCCGCGGCGCTTGGGCTGGGCTTCGGGCTGCCGGTCATCGCCTATGCCCTCCTGATCTGGGTCGTTCGGCTGGATCGCCTCAATGCCGCGGCCATTTCGGCGCATTACGGCTCGGTCAGCGCGGGCACTTTCGTCACCGCGATCGCTTTTCTCGATTCGCTCAAGGTTCCCCACGAAAGCTACCCGGTGATCATGCTGGCCATCATGGAGTCGCCCGCCATCATCATCGGCCTGGTGCTGGCGAACTTGGCGCGCAAGGGGCAGGGCAACGGGCACGAGAAGCGGGTCAGTCGCGAACTGGTGCATGATGCCTTCACCAACGGCAGCGTGGTGCTGCTGCTCGGCAGCATGCTGATCGGCGCCATCGCCCAGCCCGCCGGCCTGGGCAAGATCATGCCGTTCTACGACATGATGTTCATGGGCGTGCTGAGCCTGTTCCTGCTCGATATGGGAATGGAGGCGGCTCGCCGGATCGGTGATTTCCGCAAGGTCGGTCCTTCGCTGCTGGTATTCGGCATCATGATGCCGATGATCGGGGCGGCGGTGGGCCTGGCCACGGGGCACTGGCTGCTCGGGTTCGGCGCGGGCGGCACGCTGCTGGTGGCGGTGCTGGCTGCGAGCGCGTCGTATATCGCGGTTCCGCCGGCCATGCGGCTTGCCGTTCCCGAGGCGAGTCCGGCGCTGTTCCTGACGCTGTCCCTCGGGGTGACCTTTCCCTTCAATGTCATCGTGGGCATCCCCCTATACTTTTGGGCAGCCCGGTGGCTGGCGGGCCCAGTCTGAGGAACCATCATGAAACCGGTCAAACGCATCGAAATCGTCATCGAGGAAATCGAGCTCGAGAATGTCATCCGTGAGCTCGATCGCATCGGCGTCGTGGGCTATACCATCGTGCCGCACGCCGGCGGGCGCGGCGAACGCGGGGTGCGCTACGAAAGCCTGCAGGGCCTGGGCAACGTCCTGATGACCATCGCCTGCGACGAACGGCAGGCCACCCGGGTGATCGACGCGATCCGTCCCATCCTCAAGCGCTACGGCGGCATCTGTCTGGTGTCGGACGCCATGTGGGTGATCCACGACTCATGAGCGGGTGACCCGGCGCTTCGATCGGCTGGCCGGCCGTGGCTGCGGCAGGGCCACCACGCGGCTCGCCTCGTTCAGCACGAATTCATGGAACGCCTGGGCGATGGGCGACATGCGCTTGCCGCTGCGGTGTACCAGATACCACTCCTTCATGATCGGAAAGCCCTCCACGCTGAGGATGGCGATCCGGTTCAGCGCCAGCTCGAACTCCAGGGTGTGCAGGGACACGATGCCGAGCCCGAGGCCCGCCATCACGGCGTGCTTGATCGCCTCGTTGCGGCTCATTTCCATCGAGGTGTTGAGCTTGACGCCGCGCTCGCTGAAAAAGCGTTCCACGGCGTTGCGCGTGCCCGAGCCACGCTCGCGCAGGATGAAGGTTTCGTCTTCCAGCCGGCTGAGCGGGATGCGGCTCATCTGGGCCAGGGGGTGGTCCGGGCGCGCGGTGATCACCAGCGGATTCTGCATGAAGGCCTGGGCAGTCAGGTCCATGTTGTCGGGCGGCGTGCCCATGATGACCATGTCCGGGATGTTTTCCTGCAGCTGCGCCACCAGCTCCTCGCGGTTGGTGACTTCCAGGTGCACCTGGGTGCCGGGATGGTGCTTGATGAACTCCGCCAGCAGATAGGGCGCGAAGTACTTGCCGGTGCTCGTCACCGTCAGCGACAGCGTTCCGCGCGTCACCCCCTTCATTTCATCCAGCACCGATTCGATGTCGCGAAACTGTTGCGCGATGTTGCGGCTGAAGGTGTAGACCTCGCGGCCGGCCTCGGTCAGGAAGATTTTCTTGCCCATCTGCTCGAACAGCGGCAGGCCGACTTCCTCCTCGAGTTGCCTGATCTGGGTGGAGACCGCGGGCTGGGTCAGGTGCAGCTCTTCGGACGCGCGGGTGAAGCTGGAATTGCGCGCAACGGCTTCCAGCAGCCGCAACTGGCGGAACGTCACATTCATGGTGGTTTTCTCCCTCTCTCTGTGATGGGTTTAACCATTCACGATAGTGAATGGAAACAATAAATATTATTCATTATAAATTATGCATTTGTCTCCGTATATTCACCACAAGCGCCGGATCAATGCGCGCCCGACCCAACGATCAACAGCTGAAGCAAAGGAACGCATCCATGAGCGAAGCGACTACAAGTACCCAAGAAGCGCGGCTGAGCGGCAGAGAGGCCGCAATCGCCCGTAGGCAGGCATTGTCCCGCTACGGCAAAGCCGCACTGTCCGGCGCCAAAGCCACGGGGATCAGCAGCGCCACCGAAGCGCGCCTTGCTGCCCGCAAGGGAAATGCCGCCCCTGCGCCGGCAATCATCCAGAGCGCGCCGCGCGCAGATACGCCTGCAACCAGCTGTGGCTGTCAGCACGCTGAAACCTCGTCCGCCCGCGTTGAATACGCTGGCTCGACCTATACCCCGGAGCCCATTTCGGCTGCACGCCAGCGCCGCATCGATCAGTCACTGAGAGGTCGTGGCGATGCCCCGCCCTGTCGTCCGTGCGGTCGGGTGCGCCCCGAGCCGCAAAAGGTCGAGCTGGGTACCACCCTGTCCGGCAGCACGGTGAGCGGAAATCAGGTCGAGCGCACTCAGCGCGTGACCGGCAATGAATCCGGTACCTGCCGCAGCATTACCGGTACTGAATATGTCGGCGCCGAGCAGTTCGGCGAATTTTGCGGTTCGCTGCCTGCCGCGTCGCCGGCCAAGGTGGGGACCAGCAGCACGAGCCGTGGCGGCCGTGTGACGGGTACCGAGGTGGGACGCAGCAGCAAGGTGACCGGCGATGAGACCGGTACCTGCAATCGCGTGACCGGAACCGAATATCTCGCCGCCGAGCAGGCTGGCGAGTTTTGCGGAACGCCGCCTGAGCCGCATCCGCAAAAATCCGGCTAGGGCATCACGGCCAGGAAAATCCCGATCAGCGGGAACGATCTCGCCCGGATGGTCGATGTCACCGGCGGCGAGTCCGGCGCAAGCCGCACGATTACCGGAAGCGCCTACATGGATGCAGCCCCGCTTCGCAGTGGGCCGGGAGAAGCGCCAAAAAAGGTGGAAACCCGTCACACGAGCGCTGGCAGCGAGGTGAGCGGCACCCTAGTGGGTCGTTCGTCGAAAGTTACCGGCGATGAGTCCGGCGCCTGCAAGCGTGTGACGGGTTCTGATTACATCAGCGCCGAGGAATTTTCTTCCTTTTGCCGTGCGGAGCCTTTCCAGCCGCCGGCCAAGGTAGGCGTGTCGCGAACCTTGAAGGGCCAGGATGTTTCCGGCACCCAGATTGGGCGCTCGGCCAGCGTGACGGGGGACGAGTATGGCGCCTGCAAGCCGGTGACGGGCACGTCCTATATCGGGGCAGACCAGTACGCCGAATTCTGCGCCACTCGAGCAGCGGCAGAGGCGATCAACCGTGCGCGTCTTGGACGCAGCGCCGAATTGACCGGTATTCAGCCCGGCCCGGATGCCAAGTTGACCGGCAACGCGCGAGGCGAATGCCAGGACGTGAGCGGCACACCTTATGTGGGTGAAGTGCAGCAAGCGAGCGCCTGTGGTCGTCCACCGATGGCAAGCCATTACCGCGCCCGTTCGCCGGAAGGCGCGACGCCTGCTGCGGGCATCACCGGCAATGCGATGGACGCGCCAAGCGGTCGCCAGCCGGGTGATTTCTCGGTTGCCTCGCCTGCCCGCACGGCGCGGGACAGCGAGACCCGTCGAATTACCGGCAGTGCCTTCGGTGGCGCCGGGCGCATTACCGGATCGCTCGCACGCGCCACCGGCCTCGTGTCCGGAACGCCTGAGTTCCGTTATCGCGATGGCAGCGAACCGGTGGCAGAGAAGCCTGTCGCGGCTTCCAATCCGGTTCCCGAGCGCATCACCGGGGAAGGCCGCGAGCGCAGCGTCACAGGCGACGCCTGGGACCGTGGGGGGCGGGTGACGGGTACCGAGGGGCGTTCCGCAGCGGGCCGTAACCCGACCCAGCGTGGCGAGCCGCGTGGCAACGGCGTGAGCCCCCGTGTTTCGCGCGAAGCGGCGCAACCCGCTGCAGCCACGAGCCGTATCACGGGCAGCAGCGGCAACAGCCAGGGGGGTGCAGCCGTGACCCTGTCCGGCGGTGCACGCGGCTAAATCAACCACACGACGGTAAACGATGATGGATACCCGCAAACGCCGTGAACGCTTGCACCAGACGGCTCATGCCGCCCCGGTGGGCATGGCGATGCGCCCCCAACCGGCTGCCGCGCCAGCCGCGGTGCCGAACTGGCCGCAGCGGCCGAGCTTCTGCCCGCCCTGCAACGGTGCGGAGGGCCGGGGCGAATGCGTGCGCGAGTCGTGCGTTCCGCGTGCGCACCCGCTCGCCGACCCGGTGCAGAACGCGCATCTGGCGGACTACGAACGGGCGGTGCGGGCACGTTTCGACGCCATTGTTCCGGTGCTCAGGCAGATCGCAGCGCTGCAGCATGAAGCCGGGTTCGAGATGCAGGCGCAGGCGATCGCCCGCGAGCAACTGGGCTTCGAGTTGCCCGCCGATGTACTGGCAGATGCCTGGGTCACTACGCTGGACATGCGCAGGCTGTATGGCCACAGCGTGCTCCACACCTTCCGTGACCTGGTGCGGGATGCCTGGGCGCAGCCGCACAACGGCGCAGCCGAGGCGGCCGCGATGATGCGCTTCTTCATCGAGTGCGGCTTCCATGAGGTGGATGTGAGCGCCTGCGCCGATGGCCGCCTCAAGGGCCTGCTGCACTACATCCTGCGCCTTCCGCAGCAGGCGGTGCGCCGGCACAAGTCCTACGCCGGCACGCTGTTCGACGTCGAGGCGAATGTGAAGCAGTGGACCGAGACCGAGCTGCGCCGATTCCGTGAAGGCCTGCCGACGCTGCCGGACGCGGGTACGCGCTACCTGAAGATCGCGGTGTACCACTTCAGCAGTTCGGACCCGCATCACGAAGGCTGTGCGGCCCACGGCAGCGACGACCGTCGTGCGGCCCAGGCAGCGCTGGACCGGCTGAATGCCTTTGGCACCGCAATCGAAAACGGTTTCTGCTGCGGCGCTTCGGTGGCGACATTGCTGATCGGTGTGGATACCGACAACGATGCCATCCGGGTGCACGTGCCGGATGCGCAGGGCAACATGAGTCTCGATTGCCACGTCGACAACATGGCGCTGTTCCAGGCGACATCCGGCCGCAGTGCATCCGATGCGCGCTGGAGGCTGGGTGCCAGCGTCGAGGAAGCTGCACGCCTGCATGGCCGCAGTGTGCCGGAACCGGGCATGCGCCGCCTGATCGAGCGCCTGCTGGAAAACAACCTGTCGCAGATCGACTACGTCTGTGCGCAACACCAGGGCCGCTATGCCGACGTCGGCCACGCCGAGCGTTTCATCAGCATCGGCGACGGCTTCGACGAAGTGCACCTGCGCAACCTGGCCTATTTTGGCCACCTGCACACGGTGGAAGAGGGCGCGGCGGATATCGATGTGGGCATCCGCATTTTCAGTCGCCTCAACGTGGCGCACGGCTTGCCGATCCCGGTGGCGATCCACTACCGCTACGACAGCCAGGTGCCGGGGGCGCGCGAACGTAGTGTCGAGCGCTGCCGCCGGGTGAAGGTGGCGATCGAAAACCGCTACCCGTCTCTGGTCAAGGAAGGCCTGCTGGTGTGCGGCATGACGGTCCAGGCGAGTCAGGCGGGCAGCCCCCTGGAAGAGATTGAAGAGAACACCGTTGGCATGCACGGGCATTGAGGTGAAGCGATGAAGATCATGCAAGTGGATAAGACGCTGGTTTCGACCAACCGCGTCCGGGAAATGGGCCACCGCCCGCTGCTGGTGGTGCGCGAAAAAGCAGGCGCTGGGCGTCAGGTGGCGGTGGATGCAGTGGGCTGCATCCCGGGCGACTGGGTGATCTGCGTGGGGAGTTCGGCAGCACGCGAGGCAGCGGGCGCCAAGGACTTCCCGAGCGACCTGACCATCGTCGGCATCATCGACCACTGGCAGGAGCACTGAAATGGAGATCCTGCGCGTGGTGTCGGATCTGGTGTGCACCCGGCGCGTTCCCGGCCTGGCGAGCATCTCGCTGCGCGTACTGGCAGACGAAAAAGGCAGGCTCTCGGTGGCAGTGGATCCCGTGGGCGTGCCGGAAGGCAAATGGGTTTTTACCGCCGGCGGCTCGGCCGCCCGCTACGGCGCCGGCGATTACAGGATTCTTACCGATCTGACGATCCTCGGGATCATCGATCAGTGGAATGCGGAGGAAGGCCTCCGCGAGCAGGCAGCAGGCAAGGCAGTTTTATCAACCGTGTAAAGGAGAAACATCATGGCAAGCGCAATGACGGGCATCGCCCTCGGAATGATTGAAACACGTGGTCTGGTTCCCG
>JAIBFE010000138.1 GCA_019459705.1 Thiobacillus sp.
TCTTCCTCGTGGGTGGCCTGCTTGAATAGATCTAACAGTGCTTTCATGGCTGTGTCCTCACCCCTAAATTAATAACGTTCCAGATCGATGTCGATGCCGAGCGAGCGGATTTCCTTCACCAGCACGTTGAAGGATTCCGGCATGCCCGCCTCGATCTTGTGGTCGCCCTTGACGATGTTCTCGTACACCTTGGTACGACCGTTCACATCGTCGGACTTCACCGTCAGCATTTCCTGCAGCACGTAGGACGCGCCGTAGGCTTCTAGCGCCCACACTTCCATTTCGCCGAAGCGCTGGCCGCCGAACTGCGCCTTGCCGCCCAGCGGTTGCTGGGTGACCAGCGAGTACGGGCCGGTGGAACGCGCGTGCATCTTGTCGTCAACCAGGTGGTGCAGCTTCAGCACGTGCTTGTAGCCCACCGTCACCTGACGATCGAAGGCTTCGCCGGTGCGGCCGTCGTACAGCGTGACCTGGCCGCCTTCCGGCAGTCCGGCCAACTTCAACATCTGGCGGATTTCGTCTTCCGACGCGCCGTCGAACACCGGCGAGGCAAACGGCACACCCTTTTTCAGATTGCGTCCCAGCTCGATGATTTCATCGTCGGTAAAGCTGTCGAGGTCTTCCGACTTGCCCGACTGGTTGTATATCTGCTTCAAGAAATTGCGCAGATCCTTCACCAGCGTCTTGGTCTGCGCGGCCAGCATTTCGCCGATGCGCTCGCCCAGACCCTTGGCGGCCCAACCGAGGTGGGTTTCCAGGATCTGGCCGATGTTCATCCGCGACGGCACGCCAAGCGGGTTCAGTACGATGTCGACCGGGCGGCCGTCATCCATGAAGGGCATGTCCTCGACCGGAACGATCTTCGACACCACGCCCTTGTTGCCGTGGCGGCCGGCCATCTTGTCGCCGGGCTGCAGGCGGCGCTTGACCGCCAGATAGACCTTGACCATCTTCTGCACGCCGGGCGGCAGTTCGTCGCCCGCGGTGAGTTTTTTCTTCTTCTCTTCGAACATCGCATCGAACTCGATGCGCTTCTGCGTCAGGCTGTCCTTCAACGACTCGACCTGGCGGCTGGCTTCGTCGTCGGCCAGGCGGATGTCGAACCAGTCGTGGCGATTCACCGATTCCAGGTAATCCTTGGTGATCTTGCTGCCCTTGGCGAGCTTCTTCGGGCCGCCGTTGGCAACTTTCAGGTGC
>JAIBFE010000150.1 GCA_019459705.1 Thiobacillus sp.
AACGACAATTCGGCCGGCAACGATGCGCTGATGGTCGGCCCCAAGATCAAGTCGTTCAAGGACCTCAAGGGCAAGAAGATCGCGCTGGAAGAGTTCAGCGTGTCGCACTTCCTGCTCACCATGGCGCTCAACAAGAACGGCATGACGCTGAAGGACGTGAACGTGGTCAACCTCTCCGCCGGCGACGCCGCCGCCGCCTTCATGGCCGGCCGTGTCGACGCCGCCGTGGTGTGGAACCCGTGGGTCAACACCATCCAGACCAGCGGCAAGGGCAAGCCGCTGTTCACCTCGAAGGACGTCCCCGGCCTGGTGCCCGACCTGCTGGTGGTGCAGGAGAAGTCGCTCAAGGCCAAGCGCAAGGATTTCGTCGGCATGGTCAAGGCCTGGTACGACGTCGAGGCCTTCCTGCGCTCCAACCCGGATGAAGCGGCGAAGATCATGGCCAAGGTCGTCGGCATGAATGCCAAGGAATACATGGTCTTCCTGCCCGGCACCAAGTTCTTCGACCAGAAGGCCAACCTCAAGGCCTTCGGACCGGCAACCGATCCGACTTCGCTGATGGGTGTCGCGCCGACCATCTCCAAATTCCTGCTCGACAACAAGCTGATGGAAGGCAAGGTCGACTTCGCCAAGGGCCTCGACGCCTCGCTGGTGAAGGAAGTGGCCGGCATCAAGTAAGCAACTGGGAGACATGACGATGCAATCCAGACCCGGCACCCGACCGCGCCGCGCCACGTCCAAATCTGGCAGACCGGGCATGTGGGCGATCCGCGGGCCGCTGTCCCGCAGGCAGTACTGGCTGTTCGCCGCGCTCGGGCTGCTGATGCCGCTGGGCCTGTGGTGGATCGCGTCGAGCGGGGCGGCAGTGGACAAGGTGTTCCTGCCTGGCCCGGTCGACGTGTTCAACCGGCTGGTCACCTGGTACACGGAAGACGACCTGCTGTCCGACATGGGCATCAGCATCTACCGCGTCACCACCGGCTTCCTGTTCTCGGCGGTGATCGCGCTGCCGCTGGCGCTCATGATCGGCACCTTTCGCCCGGTGCAGGCGGTACTGGAACCGCTCACCGACTTCATCCGCTACATGCCGGCGGTCGCCTTCATTCCG
>JAIBFE010000165.1 GCA_019459705.1 Thiobacillus sp.
GACAACACCGGGAATGGCCATGAGTTGCTTTACGATATGCATCGAGCCCCCTCCTTGATTATGCTTATGGTTGTGGCGCGCTGTGGCAAAGTGTCGCGCCAGACTGAAATATAGAGCCACCATGCAAGACAACGCAATAGCCCCGGTTCCCGCCCCTTTTCTGGTGCGCATCGCCGCCATGATCTACGAATCGCTGCTCGTCACGGACGTGGTGTTAGTGGCCACGTTCATCATCATAACGGAGGTCGGCGAGATGCACGCGCCGTGGCCGCGGCACCAGTTTCAGGGCTATATCCAGGGCATCCTGTTCGCCTATTTCAGCGCGTTCTGGCTGCGCAGCGGCCAGACGCTGGCGATGAAAACCTGGCGCATCCGCCTGGTTCAGCAGAACGGCGACAGACTGACGTTCAGGCAGGCGGTGCTGCGATTTTTCCTCGCCCTCATCGGCCTGCTGCTGGCGGGCGCCGGCTTCTGGTGGGCGCTCGTCGATCGCGACCGCCAGTTCCTGCACGACCGCATCGCCGGCACCCGCCTGGTGCGTCTGCCGCGCAAAGTGTGAGGAAATGAACTGGCGCGAGCACCTGCAATCACGCTTGCTGGAAATCCGGCCCGCAAGCGTGTGCGCACTCGATGCGACGGCCCATCATCTGGCCGGCACGCTGCTGCACAACACGCCCGTTCACGCGCACGACAGCCGGCCGGATACCCCCTGCGCACTGGCATTGGGAATCGATGCGTTGAACGGGCTGAACGCGCAGCAGGCCCAGCAGCTGATCAGTCAGACGCGCCTGTACGTTGCACCGCGCATTCTGCTCGCGGTGCGATCGGATTGTGCGCTGGACGAGGAAATGTTTATTGCACTCGGCTTCATGCTGTCCGCAGCCGATGCAGCGGAAAACATGCGCGTCCATTACTACGACCTCGACACCTACAAGACGGTGCCGGACTGGCTCAATGCCCGCCACTGGGCCCATCCCGAACGCTGGGAGCCCTAAAGGACTCCGATCCACTACGCACTGAAGAGCGTTCGGAGTCGCAGAACCTGATTCAGGACGGATTTGCGTTGTCCAGGAGGCGCGCATAGGCTTGCCGCAACGCGGAATAGGCCGCCAGCACATGCGCGTGTTCGATCACGCAGGGCAGGGCCGCCACATAACCGTGTTCCTTGATGAGGTAATCGACCGCACCCAGGCTCATGGCCTGGGCTGCGGCGGCCTCATCGCCGCGCCCGGTGATGACAATGCAGGGGAGTGTGTAGCGGGCCTGCAGGACTTCCAGCAGCTCCAGGCCCGACATGCCGGGCAGGCGCAAGTCCAGCAGCGCGACATCGGCATGATGACCCGCCTCTGCAAGCCAGGCCAGTGCGGCATCGCCGTCCTGCTGCACCACAAGGTCGAGGTACGGCGCGCGGCGCTCGAAATAGCGGCACGTCAGGTCGATGTCGTCCGGGCTCGCCTCGACATAGAGCACGGTCAGGACCGTGCCCGGGCGCGCATTCTCGCGCCACCGTACCTGCGCACGCATCAGCCGATCACCCAGCTGTTCCAGGTACCCGCCGCGTTTGGGAAGGTAATCCTGCGCACCGGCCTTGAGAAAGCGGACCACGCTTGCCTCATCGCCCGCGCCCGCGACCACCACCACGGCCACGTCCACATTGTGCCGCCGCACATGCAGCAGTACGTCCAGCCCGCAGCCGTCCTGCAGCCACATGTCGAGCAGCAAGACGTCGTAGTCCTGGCTGGCGAGCTTGCCTATCGCGTCCTGAACGCCTCCTGCGGTGTCCCATTTCAGATCGGGAATCTGCTTCAACAAGGCACGCCGGGTGAGGTCGCGATCGAATGGGTTGTCTTCGACATAAAGCAGCTTCATGTTGATGTCCCGCTATTCAATTCCAGGAAAAAAGTGGCGCCCTGCCCCGGCATGCTCTCGGCCCATACCCGTCCGCCCATCCGTTCGGCGGCGCGCGCCACCAGGGCAAGTCCGACGCCCGTTCCGTCCTGCCCGTTTTCACTCGGCAAACGATGGAATATCTCAAAAATGCGATCGCGATAACACATGTCGAAGCCGACACCATTGTCGTGAACCGAAAACCGGTACCCCGGCGCGTGACGGCGGCCCTCGATGCGAATGCGCGGCGGGGTACGGCCGCGCGAGAATTTGATGGCATTGGACAGGAAATTGCGCAGTATCTGGACCAGGCCTTCGCGATCGCACTCCAGCACGCAGGCCTCGACATCCTGTTCCAGTTCGATGCCCTCGCGCAGCTGCGGCTCGAACTCGCTGACCACCTGTTGCACCAGCTGCGCCACGTCGGTGCGCATCAGCTTGAGCTGACGCATCTGCACGCGAGAATACGTCAGGATGTCCTCGATCATCTGATCCATGCGCTGACTGGCGAGCACAATCAGGTCGATGTATTCGCACGCTTCTTCAGGCAGGCTACTGCGATATTCGCTCGCCAGCAGACGGCTATATCCCTCGATGCCGCGCAACGGCGCCTTGAGGTCGTGCGACACCGAATAGGCAAACGATTCCAGGTTGCGATTGGCGTATTCCAGCTCCTGGGTACGCGCCCTGACCCGCGCTTCCAGTTCATCGTTCAAGGCTTCGAGTTCACGCAGGATCGCCATGTGTGCAGTCAGGTCGTGCAAGGTGACTGAAAAATATTCCAGCTGCCCCTGGGCGTCGCGATGCGCAAGCGCAACCACCGATACCGGCAACGCCTGTGCCGTGCCTTCACGCAGCATCGCTTCACCGGTCCAGCTGCCCTTGTTGTGCAGCGCGGGCAGAATTTCGGTTTCGAGCAGATAGGTGGTCTGCTCGCCCAGAAAATCGCGGCTGCGGTAGCGCGAAATGTCAGCCTGCGCGGACAAGCCGAGTAGCTTTCGCCCCGCCGGGTTCATCTGAATCAGCTGGCCGCCCGGAGCCATGACAGCAACCATGTCAGGCGTGGCATCGATGATGCGGCTGAGCCGCTCACGCGTCGCCTCCACCCGCTGATAACGATTCTGCGACAAGGCCATGGCAGCGAAGTCGCCCATCGATCCGGCAAAGGCGATGTCCTCATCACGCCAGACACGTGGCTCGCCCGAATGCTCGTGGCACACCACGCCCACCATCTCGCCATCGAGCCAGATCGGCGCATCCAGCAGGGAAGCAATCTGCATCGGTCTGAGATAGGGGTCGGCTAGCTCGACCGTCATGGCGTCGCGCAAGGCATCGACGACCGCCAGCGTGCGATTGTTTGCCAGTGCCGCAAAATACGCCGGATACCGACTGGCATTCAGCGACTGGCCGGGCTCGACCAAACCGTAGCGGCTGTCGAACTGGCACACGCAATCGAGCACCTGCCCGCCTGCCTGCAATCGCCAGACGCCGACCCGCCCCACCTCCATGGATTGCGCCGCCACCTCGACCACCCGGCCCAGCTGACGCGCCAGCCTGCCTGACTGCCAGTCGGCGCTGGTCGCAATGTCCCGAATGGCACGGTTGTAATCGTGCAACCCGGCGTAGCCCGCGGAACGCCCCATGCCGACGCCTCCCCTTCGTTTTTACAGGCATTCTAACCACACTTGCCGATGCGCCGCCATGCCATTGCAGGGTCCAGCTACTGCCCATTCCCCAGTCGCCATCGGTTACACTGGTCTCACCGCGCAACCGTCCAACAACCATGAACTTCACTCCCCACAACGCGCTTGAAGAGCAGCTGGCCGCCGTCCATGCCGGCACGCTCGACCCCGAGACTTTCGTGCTGCAACTGATCGACCAGCAGTTGTTCATGCCGGTGCGCGATGAAAAGAATCCCATCCAGGGCTTCCAGCGCACCACCCAGGCCGAGCCGCTGATCATCGAGGACGAGGACGGCGAGCGCGTGCTGGTGCTGTTCACCAGCCCAGAACGCGCCAAGCCCTTCGTCGAACACTTTCCCGATTTTTCGGGTGGCCTCCTGACCGAGTTCTCCTGGCTGCTGCGCCGCATCGGCGGCGGCGTGCCGATTGCGCTCAATCCCGGCTGGGACGTCGGTATGGACTTCGATGCCGACATGATCGCGCAGCTGGTTGCGCAGTTGCCGCCCGAGCACGCGGCCTGACCCGTCTTTTTTCCTGTTTGCCATGCTGTCCGATCGCGCCCTCGCCGCTTTCCGTTCCGCCCTCGGCACCGATCGCGTGCTCGATGATGCCGCAACCCGCGCGCTGTATGCCTGCGACGAAACTCCGCGCCGGGTCGAGCCCGATGCCGTGCTGTTCCCCGCTTCGCACGACGAGGTGGCGGCGCTCGTGCGCATCGCGTTCGAGCAACGCATCCCGCTGACGCCGCGCGGCGCTGGCTCCGGCAACGTCGGCGGCGCGCTTCCTTCGCCCGGCAGCGTGGTCGTCAGTTTCGAGTGCATGCGGCGCGTGCTCGAATTCGATCCGGCCAACCGCCTCATCGTCGTCGAACCCGGGGTGGTGACCGAGGAAATCGACCGCCTCGCGCGCAGCGCCGGTCTGTTCTATCCGCCCGATCCCGGCAGCAGCGCCTATTGCCGCATCGGCGGCAACCTCGCGATGAATGCCGCCGGCCCGCGCGCCGTCAAGTACGGCGTCACCCGCGATTACGTGCTGGGGCTGCGCGCCGTCACCGGCAGCGGGGAAGAAATCCGCACCGGCTGCCGCACCACCAAGGGCGTCACCGGCTACGACCTCAGCCGCCTGCTGGTCGGCTCCGGCGGTACCCTTGCGCTGATCACCGAAGCCACGCTGAAACTGCTGCCCGCACCGGAGGCCGTCGCCACCCTGCGCGTGTGCTTCGCCGATAACCGCACCGCGCTCGACGCAGTCAGCCGCGTCATGCACCAGTCCGTCATGCCCTGCGCGCTGGAATTCATGGACCATCGCGCCATCGACGCCATTCGCCCGACCGGCGCGGCGGACGATCTGGCGCCCGGCACCCGTGCCCTGCTGATGGTCGAGGCAGACGGCGCCGCCGAGGACTTGCCGCGGCAGATCGCCGCGCTGGAACAGGCGCTGGCCGGCGAAGGCCTGCTCGAAATAAAGAGCGGCTTCACGCGCGACGACATCACGCGATTGTGGACGGCGCGCAAATCACTGTCGCATGCGGTCAAGCAGATCGCGCCGCTCAAGCTCAACGAGGACGTGGTGGTGCCGGTGTCGCAGCTGGCGGAGTTCGTCGACTTCATCGACACCACGGCCAACACGCACCGACTGGCCGTGGTGTCGTTCGGCCACGCCGGCAACGGTAACCTGCACGTCAACCTGATGGTGCACCCCGACGACGCCGACGAAATGGACCGTGCCCACATTGCGCTCGACGCCATCATGCTGCGCGTCCTGGCGCTGGGCGGCACGCTCTCGGGCGAGCATGGCATCGGCACCGAAACGCGCCGCTTCGTGCCGCAGGAAATCGATCCTGCCACGCTGAATCTCATGCGTGCCATCAAGCAGCAATTCGATCCCCACGGACTGCTCAACCCCGGCAAGCTTTTTCCCGATTGATTGAAGACAGCGATGTTGCGCAAAGGCTTTACAAGCGCAAAAGGCATCTATAGAATGCGCGGCTTCGTTGGGGGTATAGCTCAGCTGGGAGAGCGCTTGCATGGCATGCAAGAGGTCAGCGGTTCGATCCCGCTTACCTCCACCAACTAACAGGAAGCTCGATGCACAAGCTTGGCGTCATCACCACATTGCTGGGGCTGATACTGAGTGTTGTCGGGCTGATCGTTGGATTTTGGAAGATGCTGAATGGCAGTGAGAATGCCGAAGTCTGGATCTCGCTGGTACCATTGGGTTTCGTCGGATTGTTGCTCGGCGTTACCTTGACCCAGCTTTCCGACAAAAAGCAGTAGCGACGCAAGTCGTGCAGTAAACGTTGTTGACGGTTCACACCGTCGTCCGGGTCCCCATCGTCTAGAGGCCTAGGACACCGCCCTTTCACGGCGATAACCGGGGTTCGAATCCCCGTGGGGACGCCACCTTACACACAGTAAGGTGACAAAAGATCAGCCCTTTCTGGGTTGTGGAAAAAATCAGATGCAAAAAGACATATAGCGGCCTGGGCCGCTATTTTCATTTGTGCGTCGCGCACCACTCGAATGTGGCGCCCCGAAGACGAATCGAACGTCCGACCTACCCCTTAGGAGGGGGTTGCTCTATCCACTGAGCTACCGGGGCGTGGCGCGCATTCTACCTAATCGCGCGTGGATTACCGAGCCATCGCAAATGCACCCTATTGGTGCGCAAGCAGCCTATGATGCATCTCAGGAGAACCTATGCCAGAAATAATAATGGGCGGAGTGGTTGCACTTTTGCTGGTGGCAAGTGCGGTCTTGTGGATGCTGCGGCCAGGGACCGGGGTGGCCGAGGGCTGCGCTGCGCCGGACTTCGCACTGGTGGATCAGAACGGCCGCACCCATCGCCTGGCCGATTATGCGGGGCGCTGGCTGGTGCTGTATTTCTATCCCCGTGACAACACGCCGATCTGCACGCAGGAGGCGTGCCGCTTTCGCGACGACATCGCACAACTCAACGAACTCGATGCGGCCGTGGTTGGCGTCAGCCTCGACGACGCCCGCACCCACGCCGATTTCGCCCGCAAACATCAACTGCCGTTTCCGCTGCTGTCGGACCCCGGCGGAAACGTGGCCGCGGCGTACGACAGCCTCCTGAATCTTGGGCTGGTGCGTCTTGCCCGCCGCCACACTTTCATCATTGCACCGGACGGGCGGATCGCTGCGCGCTTCGACAAAGTCGACGCGGCACGCCACGCCGGGCAGGTGGCCCTGACCCTGCGAGCGTTGCAACAGCCGGGAATATCGCGCCCGGCCGTGCCAACTCGCCAATCATGAGCTAAATATCAGTGATATACCGATAAAAGGCATCCATGCCCGGACAACGCGGATACTCCCTCACCACTGGCGCGGCCTTTCTCGCGTTGATTGCCCTGATTTGCGGGCTGGCCCTAAACGGCCTGCTGCAATTGCAGACGCTGGGAAACCAGATGGAAATGGTGGTTGAGCAGCATAACCGCAAGATCGATCTCATCACGCAAACCCAGGCGGCAGCGCATATCCGCACAGACGCCCTGTTCCGCATGGCGCTGGCCGAGGATCCGTTTGAACGCGATGCCCACTTCCTGGAATTCAACCGCGCCGGCTTCCTGGTGGGAAGCGGACGCAACGCCCTGCACCGGATGGGATTCACCGCGGCCGAGCAACGCAGCTTCGACGCCCAGACCCAGCTGGTCAACGACATCGCGGCGGTGCAGGAACGGGTGGTCGATCTGCTCAGTGCCGAACGCAGTGCAGACGCGCGGCAGATGCTGGTGATGGAAGCCATCCCCATCCAGGAAGCTTTCAACCGGCAGCTGGCGGACATGCGGAACCTGTATCAACAGGCCAACGTGGTGGCGCAGCGACAGGCGGAGCATACCTACCGGCAGACGTTCCTACTCACTCTGGCTTTCGGCATTGCGGCCATTGTCCTGGCGCTGCTGATCGCCTGGCGCACCCTGCGGAAAATTGGCCAGACGTCACGGCAGATCAGCGAACAGATGGTGGAGCTCGAGCGCTCGCGGACCGCGCTGCGCGAAGAGGCGACGCACGATCCGCTGACGGGGCTGGCCAATCGCCGGCTGTTTTATGACCGGCTGCAGCAGGCGATCCGGCATGCCCACCGCTACGGCGGCAAGGTGGGCCTCCTGTACGTGGACCTGGATCGCTTCAAGGAGATCAACGATCAGCACGGCCACCATGTGGGCGACGCCGTGCTGACCGAAGTGGCGAAGCGGCTCACCTCCAGCATTCGCGATTCCGATTCGGTTGCGCGTCTGGGGGGCGACGAGTTTGTCGTGCTGCTGGAAGAGGTGCAGGGGCGGCATGACTGTCTCGCCGCCGCACACAAGATCGAGCTGACGCTGAATGCCGACACGAGCTTTTTCGGACTGGATGTCGACATCGCTGCCAGCATCGGTCAGGCACTGTATCCCGACGACGGTGCCGACGAGGACGCCCTGATTCGCGCCGCCGACGCGGCCATGTACCGGATCAAGTCCGGCTGCGAATCGGAACGCCAGCGCAGCCTCAGCTTTCAGTGAGGCTTGAGCGGTGACGCAATGCGCTCACGGCGCGCCTTGGCACTCCATATCCACACATACTGCACGCCGGATACTGCCGCCATCACCAACACGACTGCAAACAGGGGCTGCAGCCAGGCCGTCAGGTCGAGCAGCCCGGCAAGGTCCGCCAGCACCAGCGTCAGCAGGGTGAATTCGACAAAAATGTGCGTCTTGCCGAGCCAGGTGGGGTGGAATTCCAGGTGTCCGGCCAGCCCGCGGTAGCTCAGCGCGCCCAGCGCGATGACGGTGGCGCGCAGCAGGATCGCCAGCGTCACCCACATCGGGATCGCTTCCTCGAGCGTCAGCATCACCAGCGTCACCAGCCCCAGCGCCTTGTCGGCGACGGAGTCGAGCGCGGCGCCCAGTTGCGTCATCTGGTTCAGCCAGCGCGCCAGCAGGCCGTCGATGCCGTCCGACAACGCGGCGGCGAGGAAGAGCCAGCAGGCCGCCTCCCAGCGCTGCTGCAGAATCAGCCAGCCCACCACCGGCACCGCGGCGATTCGCAGCAGGGTGATGACGTTCGGCAGGTTGAGGATGCGTTCGCTCATAGGCGTACCGTACTCAACTCAGGGGCTGTCTGGCAAGCTCGTCCCACAGCTTGTCGAGCCGCTTCACCGACACCGGGCAGGGTGTTTTGAGTTCCTGGGCGAACAGGGAAATGCGCAGTTCCTCCAGCTGCCAGCGGAAATCATCCAGCGCCGCCGGGACCTCGCCCTTCACCTGACCACGCCGCGCCAGAAACTTGTTCTGCAGCGTCAGTACGCCGGCCATGCCGCGCGAGTCGCGCTGCTCGGCGGCGGGCAGCTTCTCCAGCCGCTTGAGGATGCCCCTCAAATAGCGTGGCAGATCCTTCAGGTGCGTCCATGGGGTGGCGGTGATGAAATCCGCCGGCACCAGGGCGGCCAGGTGCGCGGTTTCGTCTCGCATCGCTGCGGTGAACTGCGGCTTGGCATTCAGGCGCACTGTCACCTGGACGTGCAGGTCGAGAATCTCCGCGACGTCGCGCAGCAACGCCTGCTTCACCACGGCAATTCTCGGCTTGGCGCGCTCCTTCTGCTTGCCGAAGGTTTTCGCGTCGCGCGGCGTGTCGTCGTCGCCCAGCAGCGCCCGCGTGGCAATCGCATCGATGAGCGCCGCGCGCAGCTGGTCGGCACTGCCGAAATTGCGGAATTTCAGCGCCAGCGCAGTTTCGCGCGACAAATCCTTGTCGAGCTGCCTGAACTGGGCAACCAGCGCGATCCGCAGCAGGCGCACCACGCCGCGGCGGGTCTCGGCCTCCGCCACATCGACTGCATCGAGCAGGCGCAGGTCGACGGTTTCGCCGTTGTCGACCAGCGCCGGATAGCCCATCAATTCGCGTCCGCCGCGCTTGAATTTCACCTGCTCCGGCAGGTCGCCGAAATTCCATTCGGTCAGCCCCGTGCGCTCGAACTCGCTGTCCTCGGCGCCGCCGCCGTAAGTGATGCGGGCAGCCCCGCCAAGCTGCTGGCGCAGGCTGGCAAGGTCACGGCCGCTGGCGAGTTCCTGGCCGCTGTCATCGATGACGCCAAGGTTCATTTGCAGGTGCGCAGGCAACTCGCCCTTCCACTCGTCGGGGTGGATGTCAGCGCCCGTTTTTTTGCGGATGAAAGCCGAGAGCGCGTCGCTCAGGGTCTGCTCGCCCGGCTTCGCCACACTCAGAAACGCGGTCACCGTATCGGGCAATGGAATCAGCGGACGGCGCTTGTCCTTGGGCAGGAATTTCAGCAAGGCGGTGAGCTTTTCGCGGATCAGGCCCGGCACCAGCCAGTCGACCTGCCCCGCTTCAATCCTGTTCAGCAGATACAGCGGCAGGCGCAGCGTCACGCCGTCGAGCGCATGGCCGGGCTCGAAACGGTACTTGAGCTTGCACGCCACGCCGTCGACGGCCATCGTCTCGGGGAACAACGTGTGGTCGGCGCCGAGCCCCTCGCCGAGGATGTCCTCGCGCTGCAGGAACAGGATAGTCGGGTTGGCGGCTTCGGCCTCGGCACGCCAGGTCTCGAACGCCGCACCGTTATGGAGGCCCGCCGGAATGCGCGCATCGAACACGCGGAAGATGCGCTCCTCGTCCAGCCACACGCCCGATTTCCGCGCCTTGTGTTCGAGATCCTCGATTTCCTTGATCAGCGCGCGGTTGTGAGCGAACCACGGCGCGCGCGTGTCGTATTCGCCCGCCACCAATGCACCACGGATGAACAGTTCGCGCGACAGCTCCGGATCGATGGGACCGTAGTGGATCTTGCGCCGCGGCACCAGGGTGATGCCGTACAGGCTCACGCGCTCGAACGCCACCACGCGCGCGCCGTCCTTTTCCCAGAGCGGCTCAATGAACATGCGCGTGAGCAGATGGCGGCCGGCCGCCTCGATCCACTCAGGGCGCACTTCGGCAACAGTACGTGCGAGCAGACGGCCGGTATCGGTGAGTTCAGCGGCCATGATCCACTTCGGGCCTTTTTTTGCCAGCGCCGAGCCGGGATGGATCGACAGCTTGATGCCACGCGCGCCCTGGTAGTTGCCCTCGCCCGGCTTAGGCCTACCTTTTGCGTCGTCGGACTTGAAGCCGATGTTGCCGAGCAAGCCGGTCAACAAAGCCTGATGGATCGTGTCGTAACCAGCGTCCTTGTCGTTCTCCTTCAGGCCGAGTTCGGCGACCTGCGCGTGCAGCTGGCCATGGATGTCGCGCCACTCGCGCATCCGTCGCGGCGACAGGAAATGGTCCTGCAGCAGCGTCTGCAGCTGGCGGTTGGTCTTCTTGTGCTGCACCTGCTCCTCGTACCAGCGCCACAACTTGAGCCAGCCCATGAAGTCGGAACGCTCGTCGGCAAACAGCTTGTGCTTTTCGTCCGCCGCCTGCGCACGCTCCATCGGACGGTCGCGCGGATCCTGCACCGACAGTGCGCTGGCGATGATCAGCACCTCGCGCACGCAGCGCTGCTGTTCGGCTGTCAGCAACATGCGGGCGATGCGCGGGTCGAGCGGCAGCCTGGCGAGCTGGGTGCCGATCTTGGTCAGCTGCCCCTGCTCATCCAGCGCGTGCAGCTCGGCCAGCAGCTGGTAGCCGTCGGTGACCAGCCGCGAACTCGGCGGGTCGATGAAGGGGAAACCCACCACGTCGCCCAGGCCGAGCGACTTCATGCGCAGGATGACGCCAGCCAGCGACGAGCGCAGCAGTTCGGGATCGGTGAAGCGCGGACGGTTGCCAAAATCGGCCTCGTCGTACAGGCGGATGCAGACGCCGTCGGCGACCCGGCCGCAGCGGCCGGCGCGCTGGTTGGCCGAGGCCTGCGACACCTTCTCGATCAGCAGCTGCTCGACCT
>JAIBFE010000175.1 GCA_019459705.1 Thiobacillus sp.
AACGAAGCGGCACCGTGGCCGCTTGCCATGATGGGCTGGGCTGGGAGACGAGGCCTAAAGCCAGACGATGCGTTGCTGCAGGGCGGCCAACTTGGTTGCGGCGTCCCTGAGCGTCGCACCCTCGTCGCTCGATCCCGCCACCACCGCCTTGTCGGCGACCGGCACCAGGTTGTCGAGCTTGAAGCGGCCTTTGCCGGTCTGGTCACGCAGGAAGCAGCTCTCGTCGAAGAACAACCGGTCGCCGCTGGCGTCGATTTCGTCCGAATCGATCGAGTCGTAGCCGATCAGTCGACGAATGTCGGGCAGTCCGGCCAGATCCACCGGGCTGACGGTTTTGCTGTTAGCGTCGATCAAATAGGCTTTCATGACATAACCTTTCAGGTTGCTGAAGCTCAGGGCAAGCAGGCTTTGAGTGCCTTCAGGCAGGTGTCGACGTTTTCCTGCTTCGCAGAATAGCCCATCAGGCCGATGCGCCAGATCTTGCCGGCCATGTCGCCGAGGCCGGCGCCGATTTCGAGATTGAATTCGTTCAGCAGGCGGGCACGGATCGTGGCCTCGTCGATGCCTTCGGGCACGTAGATCGAGTTGAGCTGCGGCAGGCGCGCGGCTTCCTCGACTACATACTTCAGGCCCATGGCTTCGAGTCCGGCCTTGAGCTTTTCGTGCATCGCGCGGTGGCGCGCCCAGGCGTTTTCCAGGCCTTCTTCTTCGAGGATCACCAGCGCTTCGTGCAGACCGTACATCGGGTTGATCGGCGCGGTGTGGTGGTAGGTGCGCTTGCCGGCAGACTGCCAGTAGCCGAGCACCAGATTCAGGTCGAGGAACCAGCTTTGCACCGGGGTCGTGCGCGACTTGATGCGGGCGATGGCCTTTTCAGAGAACGACACCGGCGACAGACCGGGCGTGCACGACAGGCATTTCTGGCTGCCGGAATAGGCGGCGTCGATGCCCCATTTGTCCAGGTACACCGGTGTGCCGGCGAGGCTGGTGACGCAGTCCATGATGGTGAGCGCGCCGTGCTCCTGCGCGATCTTTGCCAGAGTCGCGGCGTCGCTTTGTGCGCCGGTCGAGGTTTCGGCGTGCACGAAGGCGAGCACCTTGGCATCCGGGTTGGCCTTGAAGGCGTCGCGCACCTTCTGCGGATCGACCGGCGCGCCCCAGGCGTCGTCGACGATCACCGGCACGCCGCCGGTGCGCTTGACGTTTTCCAGCATGCGCCCGCCGAATACGCCGTTGCGGCAGACGATGACCTTGTCGCCCGGCTCCACCAGGTTGACGAAGCACATCTCCATCCCCGCCGAACCGGGTGCCGATACCGGGAAGGTCAGCGCATTCTGAGTCTGGAACGCCATGCGCAGCATGGACTTGATCTGCTCCATCAGATCGACGAAGGCGGGGTCGAGGTGGCCGATGGTCGGGCGCGCCATTGCGTCGAGCACGCGCTGCGGCACATCGGAGGGGCCAGGGCCCATGAGGATACGCTTGGGGGGGATGAAGGAAACCGTCATAACCTTGTTCTCTTTGTGGAAATATCAAGCAAAACAAAGACTTGATTCTACGGGTAAACGGCGGCGACCGGAAAATCCGGTGCCGCTCCTGGCAATGGCGTCTATGGTGAGGTTTTCGCTGGAAAGGAGGCGGCGATGAAGAGGGCTTCAATCATCGCGCTGGGAGGTCTCGGCGCGCTAAGTCTGGTGCAGGCCATGCCGTGGGCGGCGGCTGAAGGTGCGGGCGCGACGCTGAGTGAGGTGGACAAGGCGGCGGTGTTCAAGGCGGCGGGCGCAGTGCAGCGCAAGGGCATGTGGGCCATGTGCGCCGATGATCCCAACACCCGCGGAGCGTCGATCGAGACCGTGCGTGACCTGAACGGCGACGGCCGGCCTGAAGCGGTGGTGACGGAAGGCGGCACATTCTGCTACGGCCATGCCGGAACGGGTTACCAGGTGCTGAGCAAGCAGGCCGATGGGACGTGGCGCGTGATGAGCGGCGGCAGCGGCATTCCTGAATTCCTCAAGACCCAAGGCGTCGGCGGGTGGCCCGACCTATCGGTCGGCGGCCCGGGATTCTGCTTTCCGGTGGAACGCTGGAACGGCAAGGCCTACGTGCTGCACCGCTTCGAGTACGAAGGCAGGCGCTGCAAGCCGCAGCGCTGAACGTGAAGCCTCAGGCGGGCGCTTCGCCCATCAGCGGGCGCATCGCCGTCAACAGGCTGCTGAAGATGCGTGGGTGGGTTTTTTCCTGTTCGGCCAGCATCTGCTTCATCGCGTAGCGCTGCTGCGGCTTGGCGAAGCACGCCGGGCAGTTCTCGAAGATCACGGGCAGGCCCGCGTCGGCGGCGAACGCGCGGGTCTGGCGTTCGCGCGCGTAAGCAAACGGCCGGATGATGCGCAGGTCGCCGGCGTCGTTGAGATAGTGTGGCGACATGGTCCTCAGCTTGCCGCCGAACAGCATCGACATCATCAGCGTCTCGGCGAGATCATCCAGGTGCTGCGCCAGCGCGACCACGTTGCAGCCTTGTTCGCGGGCGACCCGATAGAGAATGCCGCGCCGCATGCGCGAGCAATACGCGCAGTAGGAATCGGAATCCTTGGTCAGCGTCTTCTGCGCTTCGGCGAGAATGGGCTGAGACTCCAGGAAATAGGGGACGCCCAGTTCGGCGAGATACGGCTTCAGCGGCGACGGGTCGAACTGGTCGGACTGCGGATCGACCGTGCACGCCAGCAGCTCGAATTTCACCGGGGCCTTCTGTTGCAGATGATGCAGCGTGTGCAGCAGCGACAGCGAATCCTTGCCGCCTGACAGCCCGAGCAGGATGCGGTCGCCGTCGCGGATCATGCGGTAGTCGCCGATGGCGCGGCCGGCGGCGGTGAGCAGCGAGCGCGGAGGCTTGACCCAGCCGGTAGGGGGGTCGTGGCTCATGCGGAAAACTGCAATGCGTGCAGTTGAGCGTAGCGGCCTCGCCTGGCAATCAGTTCGGCGTGATTGCCAACCTCGACGATGCGGCCCCCCTCCAGAACGACGATGCGGTTGGCGCGTTCGATGGTGGAGAGGCGGTGCGCCACCACCAGCGTGGTGCGGTTCTGCATCAGGGTTTCGAGCGCAGCCTGCACGTGGCGTTCGGATTCGTTGTCCAGCGCAGACGTCGCTTCGTCGAGAATGAGGATGGGCGCGTTCTTCAGGATCGCGCGCGCGATGGCAATTCTTTGGCGCTGGCCACCGGAGAGCCGCATGCCGTTCTCGCCGATCAGGGTGTCGAGGCCGTCTGGCATGGCCTGGATGAAATCCCAGGCATGGGCGGCGACGCAGGCGGCACGGATCTCGTCGGGGGTGGCGTCACGTTTCGTGCCATAAGCGATGTTGTGCGCCAGCGTGTCGTTGAACAGCACCACGTCCTGCGACACCAGCGCGATGTGGCTGCGCAGGTTCTGCAGACGGATGTCGCGGATGTCGATGCCGTCGAGTTCGATCGCGCCGGCATCGGGGTCGTAGAAGCGCGGCACCAGATTGGCCAGCGTGGTCTTGCCTGAGCCGGAGGCGCCGACCAGCGCCACCGTCTCGCCGGGCGCGATGTCGAGCGTGATGTTCTCCAGTGCGGGAACGGTCTTGCCCGGATAGGTGAGCGTCACGCCGCAAAACGCGAGCCGGCCTTCGATGCGGTCGAGCGCACGGGTGCCGCTGTCGCGCTCGGCGTCCTGGTCGAGCATGGAGAAAATTGTCTCGGCGGCAGCGAGTCCGCGCTGCAACTGGTCGTTGACCGCGGTGAGCCGTTTCAGCGGTGCGAACAGCAGCAGCATGGCCATGAAAAAAGCGACGAAGCCGCCCACCGTCGTGGTATTGCTGGACGCCTGCCCGGCGGCGATGAAGACGATGACCGCCAACGCCACGGCGGCGATGAACTGGATCACCGGTTCGTAGACCGCGTTGGCAGCCACCCGCTTCATCTCGAACAGCCGCGCCAGATTGGCTGCCTGGCGGAAGCGCGTCTGCTCGTAGTCCTCCCCGCCATAAAGCTTGACCACGCGATGTCCGCCCACCGCCTCGTCGACCACCTGGGTGAGGTCGCCGATGTTCTGCTGCGCCTTGCGCGACAGCCCGCGCAATCGCTTGCTGGCAATGCGCACGATCCACAGCGTAAGCGGTACCAGCGCGAACACGATCAGGGTCAGCCGCCAGTTCAGCCAGAGCAGATAGCCAAGCAGTCCCAATACCGTCACCGTATCGCGCACCAGGGTGGTGAGCGAACTGGTGGCCGATTGCGTGACCTGGGTGACGTTGAACGCCAGCTGCGCGATCAGCTGGCCGCTCGGGTTCTGGTCGAAGTAGCGCGTCGGCAGCGTCATCAGCTTGTCGAACATCGCGGCGCGCAGATCCATCACCAGGCGGCTGCCCACCCACGCCATGCAATAGGTGCTGATGAAGCTGGTGACGCCGCGCACCAGGAACAGCGCCAGCAGCAGTACAGGCACCCAGCGGATGAAATCCTGGTCCTTGGCGACGAAGCCTTCATCCAGCAGCGGCTTGAACAGCGCAGGCAGCAGCGGCTCGGTGGCGGCGGTGAGGACCAGCGCGACGAGGGA
>JAIBFE010000186.1 GCA_019459705.1 Thiobacillus sp.
GTTTGACGCGCCGGCGGATGCCAACGGGCTCAAGCTGTCGAAACTCGGCTACCAGTTCGTCGCCGGCGTACTCAAGCACGCGCACGCGATCTCCGCCGTCATCGCCCCCACGGTCAATAGCTATAAGCGCCTGGTGCGGCGGCAACATGTCGGGCTTCACCTGGGCGCCGATCCACGTCTCCTTCGGCAGCAACAACCGCACCAACATGCTGCGCGTGCCGCTCGCCGGCGGCCGCGTCGAATGCCGCGCCGTCGACATGTCGTGCAACCCCTATCTCGCCGCCGCACTGATGCTGGCCGCCGGCCTCGAAGGCATCCGCGAAAATCTCGACCCCGGCAAGCCGCACGGCGAGAACATGTACCAGCACAGCGAGGAAGAATTGAACGCGATGGGCGTCACCCACCTGCCGCGCTCGCTGGAAGAGGCGATCGACGCCTTCGAGGCCGACCCGTTGACGAAGGAGGTGTTCGGCCCGTTGATGGCCGAGACCTTTGCCAAGTTCAAGCGTGACGAGTGGGAGGCCTACAACACCCATGTGTCGCAGTGGGAAATGGACCGTTACCTCAAGTTTTTCTGAATCGCCATGGCACAGAACCTCAACCCCATCCCGCCCGAGCTGTTCCTGTGGGAGGAAGCGCTGCCCGGTGGCTGCCACTGGTCGGGCGTGCTGCGCCGCGGCAACGCGCTCAGGCTCACCGATATGACCGGCCGTGCCAACGTGTCGGCGCTGTTCTACAACGCCGAGGAAAAGCTCGAGCGCTACAACATGCCCGACACGCTGAAGGCGCAGCACACCGCGCACCTGACGACGGGTCATGCGCTCTACTCCGACATGGGCCACGTGCTGTGCTCGGTCATCAACGACAGCTGCGGCTGGCACGACACCGTGTGCGGCACCAGCAACGCCGAGATCGTCAAGGCGAAATATGGCGAGGCCACCTATCAGACACACCGCAATTTGATGCACCGCAACGGTCGCGACAGCCTGCTGGTGGAGCTGGGCAAGTGGGGGCTGGGCAAGCGCGACGTGGTGCCGAACGTGAATTTCTTCAGCAAGGTCGTCGCCGACGATGGCGGCCGGCTGCAGTTCGACGAGACCAATTCGCATCCTGGCGCCTATGTTGATCTACGCTTCGAGATGAACGTGCTGGTGGTGCTGTCCGCCGCGCCGCATCCGCTCGACCCGCGTCCCGACTACGCGCCGGGCGACGTCATGCTGACCGCGTGGAAGGCGGGCGCACCGGGCACCGCCGACGTCTGCCGCAACAGCTGCGCGGAAAACCAGCGCGGTTTTTACCAAACCGAAATCCTTTATCGCTGAGGCCAGACATGAGCACCTTCAACCTCGTCGAAAGTTCCTTCGATCCCAAACAGGCTGTCGTCGATGCGGTCGTCGACGCCGGCGATCCCTGGATCCACGAAATCAGGAAGGGCCAGGTCTTCCGCATCCTCGACCTCGAAGGCAACCAGGCGGTCGACACCCTGTTCTTCAACGCGCGCGACCCGGAGGAGCGCTACAGTGCCGCCGACACCGTGCGTGCGCAGGGCGCGCTCTATCTCACCGCCGGCACGCAGCTGATGTCGAGCGAGGGCAGGGCGATGCTGACCATCACCGCCGATACCTGCGGCCGCCACGACACCCTCGGCGGCGCCTGCTCGTGCGAGAGCAACACGGTGCGCTACGCGCTGAACAAGCGGCCAATGCATTCCTGCCGCGACAGCTTCCTGCACGCACTCGCGCACCATGACGGCGGCCTCACCAAGCGCGACATCACCAGCAACATCAACTTCTTCATGAACGTGCCGGTGACGCCCGAGGGCGGCCTCACCTTCGCCGACGGCGTGTCGGCGCCGGGCAAGTACGTCGAGATGCGCGCCGAGATGGACGTGCTGTGCCTCATCTCCAACTGCCCGCAGCTCAACAACCCGTGCAATGCCTACAACCCGACGCCGGTGCGGGTGCTGATCTGGGACGCACCGGAACAATGAAAA
>JAIBFE010000204.1 GCA_019459705.1 Thiobacillus sp.
TTCGATCCTGGTCAGGGCATGCCGCTGTTTTCCGGCGAGTAACTGCTGGAGTGCGTCCACAAGTCCAGCTACGTCATCCACAACCACTACGAGGCCGAGCTGCTGCAGAGCCGTACTGGGGAAACCCTGACCACGCTGGCCCGCCACGTCCAGGCGTTGATCGTGACGCGCGGCGGCGAAGGCTCGGTGATCTACACTACGGACAAGCAGGTCGACATTCCGGCTGCGCGCCCCGCCGTCATCCTCGACCCCACCGGCTGCGGTGATGCTTATCGCAGCGGCATCCTGTACGGCATCACCCACGGACTCGACTGGGAAACCTCCGGGCGTCTGGGCAGTCTCATGGGGGCGATCAAGATCGCGCAGCGCGGTGGCCAGAACCACCGCCCCAGCCGCGACGAAGTCGCCAGCGCGTTCCAGGCTGAATTTGGCTACGATTTCCAGTAATCACAAGGAGCCCATCATGAACCAGACTTTTGCCGTCGCTCTCCTCGCTGCCAGCAGTCTGCTGCTGGCCGGCTGCCCGGCTGGGCTGGGCAGCAAGGATTACAGCCGCAGCCAGGCACGTACCGTGCAGGAAGTGCAGATGGGCATCGTCGAGTCGGTGCGCGAGGTCACCCTTGAAGGCACCAAGACGCCGATCGGTGCGGGTGCGGGTGCGGTGGTCGGCGGCGTAGCCGGCAGCACGGTCGGCGGCGGCCGCGGCAGCGTGGTCGGCGCCACCGTCGGCGCGGTGCTAGGTGGACTCGGCGGCGCGGCAGCGGAAGAAGCTGTCACCCGCCAGAAGGGCGTGGAAATCACCGTCAAGCTCGACTCGGGGCGGATGATCGCCATTACCCAGGCGGCCGATCAGGAATTCCGGGTGGGCGACCGCGTGCGCGTGCTGACGGGCGGTGGCGTCACCCGAGTGTCGCAATAACCGACATCCCACGCTGAAACAGCTTCACTGTTTCGCAATACTGCCGTCATGGTGCATTAACACCCTGTTACTAAGCTGGGCGCATTCCATCAATGAGAGTGCCCCATGCTCGACGTCCGCAACGCCGTTCAATCCGCCCCCGCCAGCCGCTATCACGCTTCGCTGGCGGTCGACGACACCGAAATCCGCGAGGCGCAGCGCCTGCGCTACCAGGTCTTCGCCGAGGAAATGGGCGCGCGCCTGCCGTCTGTCCTGCCAAATCACGATATCGATCTGTACGACCCGTTCTGCGACCACCTGCTGGTACGCGAACTCGACAGCGGCGAAGTCGTCGGCACCTATCGCATCCTGCCGCCCGAAGCCGCCCGGCGCGTCGGCAGCTACTACTCCGAACAGGAGTTTGATCTTACCCGGCTGAGTTTCCTGCGTCCGCGCATGGCTGAGCTGGGGCGTTCGTGCGTGCACCCGGCGCATCGCAGCGGGGCGGTCATCGCCCGCCTGTGGATGGGACTGGCCGATTACATGACGCGCTATGGCTACGAATACCTTGTCGGCTGCGCCAGCATCGGCATGGCCGAGGGGGGGCCAGGCGCCCCCCCCCGG